>NZ_JBHLVO010000046.1:0-23560 GCF_042433335.1 Metabacillus herbersteinensis | reverse complement strand
AGCAAATGTTTCGAAGCCAGCCTGCGCACTTTTCAATCCTGCTAGAACTGTCTTAACGTCATTTATTACTGTCATTTTAGGTTCCTGCTTTCTATTATTGAATAGCTTACCAATTGTATTGTTTCTCTTTAAACAGGGTTTATGTAAATTTAAAAATAGTAATTTATTGGAAACTCAATGCGAAATAAACATTAAGATGTAAGATTTCAAAAAAGAACGGATAAAAGTAAATAACAGTAGTCACTCCCAAGCAAATTAATCAGTAATCCATTATAATTAGATCCCTTGAAACATTAAAAACCACCCTTGATGGGGCGGTTTTTGAAATTGGAAAATATTATGTTTTAATTAGTCAGCACATACTATTCAAAAGTAAAACTTACGCAACCAAACAAGGAAAAATTGGGCAGAATCATAAAAGCTTTGAAACAGGATATCCTATTCATTCTTAGTTAACATAAAGTTTTAAGTGTATTTCTCCTTTTTTCAACTTATTACCGTTTATAGTCTGATACAAAATTTCTGATTTCTTGTATCGGTATTTCTAAATTAATAACCATTTGAATGAGTTCAACCCATTCTTTATCAAGTTCTTCTACTGTATCGTTTGCCTCCTGACTTATCATGACTATTCCTCTATCAGAGTCAGAGGGTAACTCAGCTATCTTTCTCACATCAGATTCATCTTCTTGATAAGCAGTTGCTTCTCTGTCTAGCAGTTCCCACTGTTTATATAAGCTTTTAGCTGTCTGATAGTCATCGAAATCCACTTTTAAATCTGTCTGTAATTTTCCTGTTAATTCGCGGTATGACTCTTCCCATTCCTCTAAGCTTTTTATATCAAAGAGTTTTGAAAACCTCGGTTTTATACTTTCCCAGTGCAAATAAATATTATCACACCATTGCAACAAATCTTCACGGTATTGTTTTTGTTCTCCTATTTCCATATATCTCCCTCATTTAGTGAATTTAGTCTTTTTACCAATGCGATCTTTAAGTTTTTTTTAGAGCTTGAAAAAAATATTCGAAATAAAGCCTTTTGTTTCACTTATACGAGTGCTAGCACTTTCAACTATTATGCAGACATTGCAAAGGCACGACATTCTTGAGCACAATGTAAGCAAATTTGACCACATCTTTGTGATTGTTCATCGGGGTGTTGTAAACAATGATTTCCACAAACTTCACAAATCTGTGCACATAATGAGGCAACTTTTTGAATAAATCTACCTTTTGCTTTAGTGAATTAATTAATGTAGTAAACATTGAATCTTTATCTTTCTGATCAATGGCTTGCAATTCTTTTACCATTCTTTTAAGTGTTCCTTGGGACTAAGTTAGGGTCATCTAATACATCTTGATCATATTTTAAATCAAGTAATTCTTCGTGTATCTTGATGGTGACTATCGCCATACTCTGTAAGTCATCTTTGTTGTAAAGTGGGTCATTCAATTTCTTTTCTACTTTCACAAGCAAGTTTTCAGTATCTTCAATCATAAATCCAATTAATTCAATCATCCTTTTTCCCTCCATAAATCTGTATATATAAAATATCCTGTTAGAACCACTTTCCTTTTGTGGTTTTTAAACTTTTCAAAAAAAATAGTTATACCCTATGAATCGCAGAAAATTTTTTTGAAGTTTGTTGGATCTTTCATTATTTAAATAAGTTAAATCAACCTATATTTAATAGAAACACCAATTTTTTTAAGTATTTCTTGAGAATTTCTCTACTTCCATAAAGGTTAATGGAGGATACTTTTATAATACATTTTTCGGGAACTAGCTTCCTGTCCTTTTTCTATCATAATTCTGCCAAAATTACTGCATTATTCTGCCACTTGCTTAAAAGTTAAAGATGAAACCCTTGCTAATACTGCATTTTTTGAAAGGCATTTTTAAAAATAGTCGTATGGCGTTAGAGATATAAATTCACCATTGATGCCCATATTTGGGACCCATATCACCATTTCAAACCCAAAAAAAGACACCCATAATCGAGTGTCTTTCTTGCTTGCAAAATCACTTATATTTAAAACAGTTCATTATTTGAAAAAGTTTTCCACCCAATCCACTATATCTTTCCGTGGTTGGTGTTTAAGCACCAAATCAATATTTATTTTGATATTAACATTCGAAAATCATTCAGCTAAATTCCGAATTTTTTTATAGTCACTTTTATAAGGTTACAATTTAATATAACAGTCCCATCACGATATAGAATGTAACCGACTGCATATCTGTTCTATGTTTTAGTGTATCACTCAACAAGCTGATCCTCAATAAATTGCAACCTCTTATTTATATTTCCTTCCTTACTTTTATCATAAACATTGTATTCTCTTTGTGGTTCAGCATCTGACCAAATTATCGATGTAATGAGATCCTGCTTATGATGTTCCATCCGATCTGTATTCATGTAACTTTCATCAGGCTGCCAGTCCCTTGGCAAATCCTCACTTTCCCTATAGAAGGACAGATAAAAAGTCCTGTTTTTTCCTTCTATTACTTTCATTTCGTCTTCGACCGGATAATCATTACTGTATTTTTCAACTAATTCTTTCAATTCTTTTAAATCTTTTGGTGGATTCAGAATCATGTAATGCTTTCTCAGAGTCACCACTTCTTCATCCTTTTTACCAATGACCTCTTCTGTATTCGCTATTTCAAAAACCTGTGTTTCCCCACTTGATTCCTCATTATTGGTACATCCCATTATGAGAATTAAAAATATACCAATCATCATAACTAAAATATTCAAATTAACTTTAATTACTCAATTCCCCCTCGAATGGTACATCTATTTCCATTACAGTAACAAAGGGCTTATATTTCCCATTATATTCATCATAATGCTGTAAGATAAACCAGGAACGAAATCCTGCTAAGTTTACATACACCTTCTCAACATCTGGCTGATCCAACCCAAAATGATCATATAAACGAACAGTCATGACTCCTTCAAAGTGATTATTCTCTACTGAAAAGTCTTTGACTGATACTGTATTCCCCCAACTATCATTTACTGTAATTGTAAGTCCGCCTATATTATCGCTCTTACTGTTAAACGCTGGATAAGAGGCATTATCCTGTATATATTGATAAAATCTATTTGTATCCTTTGTGCTGTTATCAAACTGAAGTGCTGCCAAATTACCTCCGTTTTTCTTTAGCTCATCCACTAAAGCATTTTTGACAAATTCTACATAGGCTTTTGTTGTCTCATGCTCACTTGCTTCTTTAGTTAAAGTCTCGTTGCTATAGTTTTTACCAGATCCCTCCTCAAAATGATTAATCATATCTAAAATAACATCTTCCATATCTCCCGTAGAAAATAGGCTTGTTGACATCCACTTGAACTCATCAAAGAGAACACCTGTCCCTAGCCAATCAGATTCAAATAATTGGAAGTTAAACATCCAGCTAATGTCAGATATTTCATCTTCTGTATAATCATTTGTTTTCATATCATTCGCTACATTTCCATTTTCATCATAGCCTTCTGGTCTATCTGATTGATGAATTATTAAATTGGATAAATCAGAGTACAACGGTCTCGAATCCTCATTATCAAAAATTCCATCTCCATCACTATCTTTTTGGTCAGGAAAACTAGTTGGAAAGAAACCTTCAAAATGAATAGTAATTCCAAAAATTTCCATCGTGAATGTTTTGAATGGACCCATTTCTTGCCCATCGGTTAATCCATCTCCATCACTATCTTTCTTGTTAGGATCTGAGTAAATTATACCGTATGGTGTTTTCATTCCTTTAATTTCATAGGTATCGTATAAACCATCCCCATCTGAGTCAGTTGGATCTATTGATGCTGGTTCACCATCGTTACTAATGAGAATATCATTCAGTTCATTGCTGCCTGCAGCTTGGTCGTACTTTCCACTTGTACTCGTTGTAATTTTGGACGTTTTTGCATCATGTTTCCTTGAGTAGTTTATTTCCCTTCCCCAAAGCTCCAACAATTTTGTCTTATCAACAACCATATATTCACCAAAGTGAGTAGTTTCCGCATTTATTGTCTGCTTACTTGTATCTAACACAGCGTTAAGGTCTTCAAACGATTCCTCATTTTCATTATACCAAACGATGGCTAGATCATCTTCCAACGTGTCTCCTAGCTTCGATTCATCATAAGTAAACTTGATGCTTGCTTTATCAAATTCAGATTGCGTATTGATACTTACAGGAGAACCAATAATACCGGGTAAATTAGTTGTTTTAATATTTACTTTGTTTGTGCTGCTAATTCTAGTCGTTTGATTAATATTATCCTTTGCACTAAACCCAACTTCCACACTTTTAATTTCTGATTTATCAGGTTGAATCAATGATTTACTAATTGATTGTTTATAGAGTTCTTGTGAATCCTTAATCCCGTCGTCATTGCTGTCTGCAGCATTCGGATTTGTCTTTAAAGCATATTCATCTCCATCACTTAACCCATCGCTATCCGTATCATACTCTTTAGGTGATGAATCAAACTGATGGACTTCAAATCCGTCAGTTAAACTATCTTGGTCTGAATCCTTCTTAATCAAATTTGTTTGATAAGCTTGCTCGTCTTTATTATTTAGGCCGTCTTTATCGATATCTTCATCTGCATCACTTATGCCATTATGATCTGTATCAGATTTAGTCGGGGAAATATATGGATTAATTTCATATTCAATATTGTCCTGCAATCCATCCCCATCTGTATCCTTTTTAAATGGATCCATTCCCTCTTGGAATTCTATTCCATCTGTTACAGTATCACCATCCGTGTCAGATGTAGATTCAAATAATTCTGTGTTAAATGAATAGCCTGCTTTTTCAAGTCCGAATAACACTTGTTTATATGCATTTTGATAGGATTTTGATGCAGGGATAGCTAGATCTTTTTCTAGAAACTCATTAGCTTTTTCAGACATTTTTACGGCGTTTTTCAAATGAGCTGTTACTTTATTTCCTTTGTGATCCGTTTGCTCAGAAATATCCGTTAAGATGCCAATAGCATTTTTATTGACAATTTTATCCGATAAATAAAAATTAAAGAGTATATCTGAAATTAATACTTCAGTTGGTTCATCAAAATCGTTTTTTGATACATACCCCCATAGATATATTGTTAACTTATGTTTGATTTTCAAGAGCCGATCACTTTTTAGAAGCTCTTCTTTTATATACTCCTCTTGAACTGCTTGTTCATATTGTTTAATCAGTTGTTCAAACATTTCAAGTTCATTCATACCTTTTTGCTTAAAGTCTCCGGTTTTATCAATTTCACCATCCAGATTATCTAGTGCATTAGAATCAAACTTAGCATTCGTCTCTTTTATAACTGTTGCGAAACGCTTTAATTTATTTATTGCAACTTTCTCATAAATCATTGCATTTCTGGTATCCTCATAGAATTCATATTCACTTATCCACTGTTTTACATTTTGCTCACTAGAATTCTTAGATTGTCCTTGATTATTACCTTTGGCAAACACTGCGTGTCCAGCTCCATCGAAAACGATTGCAAATATCAATAAAAAACTCAACATACTTTTCACTTTATTTTTCATCATGAAAATCTCCTCAATAAATATATTAATTTAACCTATAATTATATAAAAAGAAGATGCGTGCGTTTACCATGGTAGATACTGTTCCCAAACAAAAAAATATGTTAATAGAGTTGTACCGATTACACGAATGACCATATCGTTAAATGGTTTCTCCAACTCCCCGTCTCCGCTATATAATGCCATTGGAAATGTAGAGTCCAAAGTTTTTGGAGAACAAAGGGTTCTTCCAAAAATCATAAATGCCAAAAAATTAGAATGAGTAAAATTACTAAATCAAAAATGTTAGTTTTAACCTGTGATACTACTATTTAATCGATCTATCTTTTCTCACCCTTTCCTTTATTACTTTTATCTGTATCCTAAAACCAAAACACTACAACTTCTACATAAATTTACCAATTTCTACCTTAATAAACAATAGGTAAAACATACCAATATACCGTATGTCAATGGTATGTGGTAAAGCAAACCCAATTTCAAAAAGGTGCTTTTGAACGAAAAAGAAGCACTGATAAAGAAAGGGTATTCTTTTTTAATATAGTTAAACCAGTATCTGTTAAATGCAAATACACTTTGCGTTGGTCTTCTTCGGATCTCTCTTTATACAACCACCCTTTTTCTACTAATTTTTTCAAATGTTCAGAAGCTGTATTGTGGGAAACCGATAAATGATCGGCAATGTCACGAATCATGACATATTGCTTTTTCTGAACCTGTTGAATGACAATAAAGATGCTTAATTACAAATTGAGTTATTACATTTACAATAAAGTTGTTTAAAAACGCCAGTCATGTTATTCCTTTAAGGGTATGATTGCTTAATAGAGTTATAAAGACATTTGGTGCTACTTCAATATCTTTAACTTCATAAAATCCATACAACTTATAAAGATTTTTAGCAGGTGAATTTTTAGCTCCTGTACTTACAGTTGCTTTAAATCCTTTAATTACGTTCTTAATCAAATACCCTAACAAACTTGCCCGTATCAGCTTTAACAGGAATAGCAGATCCGCCTGCTAAAAAGCCAAATGCAGCAATGGCTGTAATAAATGAAACTTTAGCTTTTTTACTAACACTCATTCTTACCAACCTCCTAAAATATGTTTTTATACACTAAATGTTACCGCTTATTTCTATATAGTTCATCTTATTATTAAGACAAATAGTTACATAATTAACCATAAACTAATGGTAAAATAAGACAAAAGAACCAAGGAGGAGTTTTAAATGTCTCTAGGATTTGGGATATTTTTATGGATAGTAGGTCTAGTCCTTTTTTATATTATTATTGAAACTGCAGTTCGTAGAGGAATTGATAGTTCCAAATTAGGCGAAAGAATTGAAAAAATAGAAGAAACAATTAATAAAAATAATAGTCCAAAATAAAGAGCAGAACCGTTATGGTCTGCTCCTTTTTTATATGATTTCTAATTCTTCATGACGATAAGGTAATTCAATCTCTTAGTAACTATGTATACCAAAGAACATTTACTACTACAACATCTGACTATTTATCCGCAGTAGTAAAAGCTAGTAGTTCAGGATCAGGAACATTTACTTCCGTGAATGTTTTCTTAAACTAAAGCATCCGTTTGTTTAAGTACAATTCTTCACAAACTTGTACTTTTTTCACACTTTATTTTTTACAGGAATACTGCCCAGTTTAGTAGGTTTTACCATTATTTGCTACAGGGTAAAAGAATCAATTCATACCCTCTTTTAATTTGACCAAGTTATACCAGCTTACTCCACCATGTTTTGATTCAGACATGCCATGGCTAACAAATCCAAATTTTTCATAAAAAGAAACTAATTCCTGTTTACATGTTAAAGTAATTCCTTCTCTTTCATTTTCTTCTACAAGTTCTTCCATTTTCTCGATTAAAATCTTTGCAATTCCTTGATTTCTAGCCTGTTTGGACACTGCTAACCCTAAAATACTTTGATATCCTCCTCTTTTCGGATTCTCTTTGATTACCTCAAAAAGATCATCAGTTATATAAGGTTGATTAATAATAGGACCATTAATATAACCAAGTATTTCCCCTTCCTTTTCTGCCACAATAAAGGTATCAGCTATCAACTGAATCCTCCCCACCATTGCTTCTTTTGTGGCAGCTTCTTCTATTGAAAAGCCTTCATTCTCAATAAATAACAACTGTTCTAAATCTTTAGCTTGAACTTTTCTTAAAGAAATCATCTTGTCTATAACCCCTTTCCTAACTAGATTGACCTAAAAACATTGGTAGTAATAATTTTATGGGCTTTACTACTAATATACAAAAAATGTTTAGAATCTAAACAATACATTTAATTGACATGCTATTAGATGATTTTCTTTACGAAGCAAAAAGAAGAAGTAATCCTTATGATCTATATAGAGGATTAAACGCAAAGGTACAACAAGCCATTGAAGTATTTGATTATCATGGACAACAGGAAACACTTCAAATTAATAATAATACTCGAAAAACAAAAGAACTTGAAGGCACTGTAAAATTACCTTCCATTGCTTCTGATATATCATTACAAAAAAGTTCACCCCTTAAGTATTCTGAAACTGGAACAGTAAACGAATACTTAAGGTCCGTAGTTGGTGAAAACTTCCTTGAAGCTTTGAAAATTAATCTTTCGACTAATCCTGAGGGTGTATATGTTAGGTCGTCTAATTCTTCCTTATATATTGTATAAAGTCGTCTTTGATCTTTATAAGCTTTACTCATAATAACTCCTTTCTTTCCATTACAAGCATGAATGAAATAATTCGATATGCAGATTCTTTTAAACTACAGTCCCATTGAACTTTATAATCAAACAATAAATCGTGAAAGTATTTTTCTAGTTTTGCAGGATACGGTTTCCCTTTAGGATCATAAGGAGATTCTGGAAAATGGTAGCTCCCTTTTAATGCTTTATTTATCAAAAACGTACAATATGGAGTAGGTTCTAATCCTCTTTTTTTAGCTAACTCTTTAATTAGTTTTCTCTCATTTTCATTGAATGGGATTTTGACATCTTTCCGTTTATCACATCTTTCGTCTCTGCCTTCGGCTTTTGTTATTGGCTTTTTCCGAACAATAGGTAACTGATTAAAAGAATTATTTTTAATTGGTTTATTATCAAAAATAGGATTCAAAGGTTCCATACTTCACCTCTTCTTTTTACTCCTCTTTTTTCCTCTTTTATCCTAGTGCCAAATTGTCAAATTGTTATATTGCTAGTCACTCAAGAGAAGGGAAGGGTAGAACGTATAAAAAATAGATTCTTTAGACAAACTTTTAGAAAATTAGAAAAACGGATAATACTCAAAGGAGGGTGGTTATTGTATGGCTTCTAGAAAAGAGAAAGATGTAATGAAGGAGTTTGGAAAGTTAGCTCTTAAGAAGAAAAAAGTAGTTACAAAAGTAAAAGTGAAGTAAATTATAATAAAAATAGACTTCATAAAGGGGAACCACGGTTATGATCCCTTATATATGATTCATATTTTTTACAGGATCAGGGCATATTCCTGGCAAATTAATAGAATAACCGCCAAGACGGCGGTTCTAATGTTTCATTTTCATATAAAAATCCTTTAAAAAGTCTACATAAACATCATCACGGACGAGCCAAGCAGCAGAATTTCTTTTGATATAATTTTCGGCAGCTTGAAAACCCTCAAATATCTCCTGATCAGGGTTACCATTAATCTCAAGAATCCATTTGTTCTCATCCTTGGCAAAAATAAAGAATTTATCTCCCTTTTTATTTTCGTACAGAGAGCCCTGTGGGGCATTTTTATTATTATATCTATTTTTGAATGCATCCTGCCTCATGGGGTCCAGGGGGAATATATCATTGACGAACAATTGAAAAGCTTCCTTGCCCATTGAGCATCCGGATGCTTTTGCATGTCCGCCGCCTCCGAACTGGCCGGCAATGGTTGATACATCCACATGATCATGTATTGTTCTGAAACTGATTTTTTTGCCGCCAAGATTTAAAATAGCGATATAATCCAAATAGGGATTGTCTTTCCCCAATTCATTTCCCAGCTCAGAATGGTGGGATTCGGCATGGACAATTCCCGTACAAAAATCACCAATGAAGGTTTGGACGATTTCCCGCTTTTTCCTCCTTACATACCTTTCGATCTTCTCTTCTTCCATTTCAAGCAGCTTCTGTTCAAAATCATCAAATTCAAAATGCTCGGAGTTTAAAATCCGTTCTGTCATTTTTTCTTCAAATTTATCGATCGATAACATAAAAAATAAATCGTTGAGATTTTTAGCTTTGATATTTTCGTTTTGGTCCCATTCCCAAGTATCATACTGGCGGACAAGCTCAACAAATTCATCCAGCGCCTGAGATTGCTTAATAAGCTCATGTTCCAGCAGATATTCGTAAAGTAATGAAGTGGCAGCTGTTAGCCTTCCATCTTCATAATTGACCTTCACTCTTCCCCAGCTGTATTCATTAAAATGCAAAGCTGTTTTATGATGGTCGATTAATCTAACCTTCCCGCCGCTCTTTGCAAGATCATCAAGCCTGATCAAATTCTCTTCATTCACCGATAAATCCGTGATAATAAGAAAGTCATCCTTCAGTTTTTTTTCTTGTTCAAAAAGCCTCTCTATTTGATAATCCAACCCCACCACGGAGTTGTAGCGGACTTCCACCTCTTTTCCAAAAGCAATTTTGGCAACGATGCCGCAGCCGACCCCATCCAGGTCATTATGTGTATACAGCCTGTACAAAATGCATCACCTGCTATCCTTAGATTCTTTAAGTATTATTTACAATATTCTTTATGATCGCAACGGCCAAATTCGGACGGTTATCGCCGTCACAATAAAGGTTACAGCTAAAGTTGTCCAAAAGGATGCCAATTTCCAGAATTGGTTTAGATATCCATTATAATACCTTCTTCAACAAGGGTAAAAATGGCATTAAATCCTAATTCCTTAGCATAATTTTGAACCACTTCTAAGGCTTCTCTATCGAATTGCTTAATTTGTCCGTGGTGATGAACTCTGTTAGTTTTTTCTTCAGTGTAAGAAACATTTCTGTTTTGGATTTGTACAGAATTGGTTCGAGAAACCAGCTCAGATTTTGCTTCTTGTTTTTTCTCATCATCATTTAATGAAATATCGTTTGTATCTTGTCCACATGCTACCAGTACAGTAATTGTTAATATTCCCGTAATAAATCTGTTAAAAACCTTATAGGTTGTTTTTCATTATGAGCTCCATCCTTTCGAAAGCAAGTCCATTGTTTCTACTTCTTAATTAATTTTTGTTTCATTTTGGTTCTTCATCCATGGTATTCACTGTAAAACGAACCCACTAAAACTAGAATTCATTGAAGAGGAACTGCTAAAGTACAAATTAGATTAACCTGTAGAAGGACTATCCCCAATACCTAAAGAAAATCTCTCTGGATCAGGTTAAATGGTATGAACCAAAAGTTTCTATGCAGGAATTCTAATTAGATTACCCACACTTTAAAAACTATATAAAAGTAAAACTTACAGATAGACGACTTTAGAGGATAAGCAGTTATTGAATTAACCTGCCCCGATAGTTGAAGAACAAAATCAACAACATGTTTAAAAAAAGCATAAAAAGGAGAAGCCCTTTTAGCTACTCCCCAATGCCCATTCTACATAGGTAGCTTAGATACCTTCTTTACTGAATACAAACAAACGAGATTCAGAATACTAAATGAGTACGATCTTTAATGGAGGAAATCAATAATGAGGCTCCTTGGACTTGTTTTAGTATTAGCACTAGCACTTACTGCATGTAATCAAACTGACACAACAAAGAATCAAATTAAAGACAACAACACTAACACAACTAACGTATCTAACGAAACAAATCGAGGTCAAGCTATTGGTAAAGAATATGGTGGCAAAGGAACTGGATATGGACAAGTAAAGAAGATTGAGCCAGGACAAGCAACCCCACCAATTGCAGTAGCTCCGCAAACTTTGTTGCAAAAAGTTGATGCATATTCAATGAAGCATTTAGGAGTTCATACTACTTCTGTCGAATTAATTAAAAGTGACTCAAATGGAGTTGGGATTGAATACAAAATCGTATTCGATAATTGGAATAGAGGGTGGGATTTATGGAATTAGGCCCACGGCCTTAAAGACATATTCGGTTATAAAGTTCGTCAGTTTACCAACTTTCCATCTCAATGGGGAACAGGAGGTTATATGATAGTAGAACTTGATGTCCCTCCTGTTCTTGATGCAGTTGAACAGAAGATAAAGCAGATTTTAGAGAGCCACAGAATGACTATAACTTACGTAGGAAATGCAACTATGGTAGCTGAATTCGATCCTAACACTCACAAACAAATTGGTTGGGTTCATAATATTTATATTAATGGCATGGGATATTTATCAACAGAAGAACAATCAGTGATTACTACAGAGATTGAACAAGCTACTGGTTATGATATCGCAAATTTCATCAAAAGTAGCGACAGCATTCTGATTTATTGCAATAACGAAGATGGAGAAAGCGTAACTCCTCTATAAAACAACCTTAAGCAGCCTTCGGGTTGCTTATTTTTTTGGCTTTCTAACTGGTTAATTTTAGAGCTGCTTTAAATAGTGAATAAACCATCATGGTAGTTTATCGCCTCAACAATCTGGCCCGATTGCTGAACAAGAAAAAATCCTGCATATCAATACAGGATTTTTGATCAAACTTTATTATAAACGATCAGACTTTTTTATAAATTATCGAACTTTATTTCAAAGCCACAGTACGTTTTTATTTTGTAAGCTCCGTTAATTTTTTATAGGGACATTTATTATAACGCTAAAAATCTACAAAGAAACTTTTCTTTGTAGGTTTTTGGAATGATACTATTTGTGTTTAATTACCAAATTTATTTTACTGTTACCAACTGTATGTTTAAAATAAAGTTTGATTAAAATTAGTTGAACCGAACCCCGAATAGTGGACACTTAAAAAAAGTGGACCTATTCGGGGTTCAGTTCACCCTTAAAATCCAATTTTTTTTATTTCCGCCAAAAAGTTGAACAGTCTCTTTTATCCAAAATATTAAACTCGATCATTTTCTCAAGTAATGAGAAATCAACCGAACTATCCCACTGGATACGTACCAACTGCTTGGTGTGATCATAGCCAGCCTGCATAATTTCATCAGAAAAATGATCAATCCCTGCCTTTTCAGGGGCAACAGCCAAATGATGTTTGGCTATGCTAAAGCCAATAATAAATGTGCCATGATCGGTAAACATAGGCTGGTTCCACGCAATTTTCGGCATTAAATTTGGAAATTTCTTAGTTATCCAAGCCAAAACTTCTTCCGTTCGGTCCCGATGTTGCTGGTTATCAATATGCGCTAAATATTCTGCAAAAACCTCCATGTCATTCTCTCCTAAAATAAAAAATTATTTTTGAACGATGTAATTTTTTATGCCAATACGCCATGACATCAATTGCATCATTCGCAGCCTCATCCGTATCTTTGACAGGATACTTAGACACCTCAAAAGTCACCTTTTGTTCGCAATAGTTTTTTACTACTTCTTCAATTTCGACAAAGTCCGCAGACTCTTTTTTAGGTTTAACTTTTTCTATATGCACAATCGGTTTGTAAACTAACCTCATTGATTGTATATATAATAAGGTTGTTTAATTTTGCCCTTAAAGATGCAGCAATTACCTACCGATAGATGGTATTAAACGACTTTATTATTTTTTAAACAACTTTATTGCCACTGCACACCAATTCCTATTCCTCGGCCTTCTTTAATCCACTTATCAACTTTAGATGTTCCCGTTCTTTTAGACATAAAAAACACCCCTTTAGATAATCATATCCAACGGGGTGAAACGGTGAAACGTATTTAAAAACAGTTAATCTTTAACGGTTAAATTTTATTTCAAATCTACAAGTCTTAAAAAAATTACTCTCCGTTACTCAACCGTTACACTCTTCGCTAAGTTCCTAGGCTTATCAACATCACAGCCACGGTGAAGAGCTGCGTAGTAAGAGATAAGCTGCAATGGAATGACTGAGACAAGTGGTGATAGTGCTTCGTGAACTGGTGGAAGAACGAAACGATCGTCTTCTTCTTCTAGACCCTTCATCGTAATGATACAAGGGTTAGCTCCACGCGCTACAACTTCTTTCACGTTTCCACGAATGCTTAAGTTTACGTGTTCTTGAGTTGCAAGGGCAATGATTGGTGTACCATTTTCAATAAGAGCGATGGTACCGTGTTTAAGTTCTCCCCCAGCAAAGCCTTCTGCTTGGATGTAAGAAATCTCTTTCAGCTTTAATGCACCTTCAAGACCTACATAATAATCAACTGTACGGCCGATGAAGAAGCAGTTACGAGTTGTTGAGAGGTATTCACGTGCAATAGCTTCCATTTCTTCTTTTTGATCGCAAAGAACTTCCATTGCGTTTGCAACGATCCCTAATTCTTTTACGAGGTCAAATTCAAGGTTTAGTCCTTTTCCTTGTCCCGCTACTGCAGCAAGAATCGCTAATACGGATAGCTGTGCTGTATAAGCTTTAGTTGATGCAACCGCAATTTCAGGGCCTGCATGTAACAGCAATGTGTAATCTGCTTCACGAGAAAGAGTTGAACCTTGTACATTTGTTATTGTTAATGCTTTGTAGCCAAGTTCCTTCACTTGAACAAGTACTGCACGGCTATCAGCTGTTTCACCGCTTTGGGTGATAAAAATGAAAAGTGGATTTGCAGATAATATCGGCATATTGTATGAAAACTCACTAGCTACATGTACTTCAACAGGGATCTTTGTCCAGCTCTCAATAAATTGTTTTCCTAGCAACCCTGCGTGATAGCTTGTTCCTGCTGCAACGATGTAGATGCGGTCTGCATCATTTACAGCACTGATAATATTTGAATCAATCGTTAAACTTCCGTTTTCATCTTGATATTTTTGAATGATTTTACGTGTGACTAACGGTTGCTCATCAATTTCTTTTAACATGTAGTGAGGGTATGTGCCCTTTTCGATATCACTTGCGTCAAGCTCTGCTTTATATGGAGCGCGTTCAATAACTTCGCCTTTAAGGTTTTTAATTGTTACCGATTCACGAGAAACAAACACCATTTCTTTATCCATTAATTCCACAAATTGATCGGTAACTTGTAGCATTGCCATTGCATCTGATGCAATCACGTTGAAGCTACCATCACCAAGACCAACTAAAAGTGGACTTTTATTTTTAGCTACATAAATTAAATCAGGATTTTGCTCATCAATTAAACCAATTGCATATGAACCTTTTAAGATTGATAACGTTTGGCGGAACGCTTCCTCAACCTCTAATCCTTTATTAACAAATGTTTCGATAACTTGAACAACAACCTCAGTGTCGGTGTCACTCAACAGCGTTACGTTTTGTAAATATTCACGCTTCAAAATTGAGTAGTTTTCAATTACGCCATTATGAACAAGTGTAAAACGTCCTGAAGTACTTTGATGTGGATGTGCATTAACTCTACTTGGTACACCATGAGTCGCCCAACGTGTATGACCAATCCCTGTTGTTGCTACAACAGATGCATCTACGCTTTCACGAAGAACAGCTATCCGACCCTTTTCTTTAAAGATGTGCACACCCTTTTCGTTAATTGCAGCAATACCAGCAGAATCATATCCACGATATTCTAACTTTTCTAATCCACGTAATAAAATTTCCTTTGAGTCTTGTTGTCCAATATAACCTACGATTCCGCACATAATCCAATATCCTCCCGTTTATGGTGCGGGGGACAGGAAAGTCGGGGACTTTCTACTGTCCCCTCACACATGTTATTTATTTTTCTTGGAAGGTTATGTTTCTCCCTTTGTCCAAAAAGTTACCTCTTTGTTTTAAGGAGAAGACTTACGGTTGTAACCAACCAACCGGGAGGCATCCGCCGAACTTTCGATAATCCTCCGTCCTCGTCAACTAAGCCTATTTTCGCACGAAGCTTAGTTCAGGCGCTTTAAAATTCCATTCTTGGTCAACCACTAACGCTCCTTTCCTTCGTGAATAAAAACACAAAGTTAATAATACATCATGTGAAAAGAAGTCGTCAATCATAATATTTCCCATTCTCTAACAATTACTTCTTTTCCACAATTAGTATATGTTGATAAACATGTTCGGGTTAGGGATGAACTTCCAATAAGGTAGAAAAAGGCGGGGAGTCGCCCCCGCTTTTTTCATAACATCAGAATTTATATATATTTTAAACTCAGTATGCGTTTACTGAATCCAGCTCCGACGCACAGGACGTGTTAGTGCAGTCAATGCGACAGGACGTCGCGTCTTTGACTGCCAGCGCCTAGATCCTCGAGGTCAGAAGTCAATTATAAATTGAAGGCAAAGAACGCCTTCTATTTATAAATTATGCTATGCCTGAGGCTGAACAAGGCGCTTACGCTTTTTTCATTCAGTGCCCATTTCTTGCTTTACAACCTCTACAATACGATTAACATATGTACGACACTGTTCTTCTGTTGGCGCTTCAGCCATCACCCTTACTAGAGGCTCCGTTCCTGAAGGGCGGACTAGAATACGACCGTTTCCGTTCATTTCTTGTTCAACCACAGCTATCACTTCTTTTACCTTCTCGTTGTCTGTTACTTTGTACTTGTCAGTTACTTTTACGTTAATTAATAATTGTGGGTATTTTTTCATTTCTGCCACTAGCTCTGATAATGGCTTACCAGTAATTTTCATAATATTAACGATTTGCAATCCAGTTAACAGTCCGTCGCCTGTTGTGTTGTAATCAAGGAAAATAATGTGACCTGATTGCTCGCCACCTAGGTTGTAGTCATTTTTTTTCATTTCTTCTACAACATAACGGTCTCCTACAGCTGTTTGGACACTAGGAATACCATGTGCCTCTAATGCTTTGTAAAAACCTAAATTACTCATAATTGTCGAGACAATTGTGTCTTTCTTTAGACGACCTTCTTCTTTTAAAAATTTCGCACATACATACATAATCTGGTCGCCATCTACGATAGTACCTTTTTCATCGATCGCAATAAGTCGATCTCCATCACCGTCAAAGGCTAGTCCAACATCTGCTCCCTTTTCCTTTAGAAAAGCAGCAAGGGCCTCTGGGTGTGTCGAACCCACACCTTCGTTTATGTTGAGACCGTTTGGAGAAGTTCCCATTGTTGAAACGTCTGCATCAAGATCAGCAAATAGGTGAGTTGCAAGAGATGATGTTGCACCATGCGCACAGTCTAGTGCAACGTGGATACCAGTAAAGTCTTCATCCACTGTTTGTTTAAGGAATTGAAGATATTTCTGCCCACCTTCGAAATAGTCATTTACTTGCCCCAAGTCGGCTCCTACAGGTCTTGGGAGGCTATCTACTTCTTGATCCATTAGCCCTTCTATTTCAAGCTCTTGTTCGTCTGAGAGCTTATATCCATCGGGTCCAAAGAATTTTATCCCATTATCTTGAACTGGGTTGTGTGAAGCAGAGATCATGACTCCAGCTTGAGCACCTAGTGCTTTTGTTAGGTATGCCACACCTGGTGTTGAAATGACACCTAATCGCATGACTTCTGCACCAATTGAAAGCAATCCCGCTACTAGAGCACCTTCAAGCATATGACCTGAAATACGTGTGTCTCGACCGATTATTACCTTTGGTCGCTCTTTATCCTTTGTTAGAACATAACCCCCAAATCGGCCAACCTTGAATGCTAATTCAGGTGTTAATTCACTATTTGCAATTCCACGTACTCCATCTGTACCAAAATACTTTCCCATTCACTTATCGCTCCTTTATTTTATACCATTAAGATGGTGAAGAGATTCGAATTTTCACTTCTTCTATCGGTAATGTCCACGTAATATTCTGAGGACCGTTAACTTCAACCTTCACATCATGCTCCCCATCACCAAGCTCTGTTATATTGACATAAAGTTCAATATCACCTGCATTTATGCTTTGGATAATACTTGGAGCTCCAAATATGCTTATATCTAGCGCTTCTGAATCTGGGTCAATAAACTCTAGTTCTTTTTCTCCAAGTCCTACTGACTTGATCGGTTGGTTATCAAAAACTTTCTCTTCTTCTTTCTCAACCTTAATTTTAATTTTAATTTTTTCTGGGGTGATTTTTTTCACTCCATCTGGGATTGGTACATTTACTTCGATTTCGGTATCTTCCTGAATCTTACTAAGATCTACTGATACGTCGTTAATAAACTCTAGTTGATCTAATACTTCTTGTGGTCCATAAACAGTAACTTCTTTGGGATCAGATTCAATACTTGAAATACTAATACCCTCACCTAATTTGCCTTCTCTTACAATTTTAAATGGCAAGGTTTTACTCGGACTAGTAATTGGTACTGTAATATCAACAACTGAAGGCTCCACTTCTACTGGGAGTACATTTCCATCTCGGTCATAAATCGTAACTCTTGATTCCCTTTTGATTGTTTCATCTGCACTATCGAGGTTCACTCTTGCTTTTACAAGTGCTATAGATTCAATCACTTCTTTTGAAGCAGTAATTCGAACACTATTAGGATTTATAATGGGCTGTTCAGGCGTATAGCCTTCCTTCATTTGATTACGGTTTATAAAATCAACTTCAACTGGGAAATCCTGCGTGATCTTTTCTTCAATAGACACTGTGATAATTGATGGGTTAATACTTGCCTCTAAGTCTTCAGATAAATTCTTATGTCTTAATTGAATTCGATGCGTTCCAATGGACAATTTCGACAAATCTGCATAGATCTCAAAATCTTTCACCTGTCTAGCTACCGTCAATGTGCTAGTTGGTCCTTCAAGGTCAACATTCACTGTTTCAGGAACTCCGGTAACAACTAAATTCTCCTGATCGAAGTATGTTTGAACAGGTACATCAGTCACGGTGGCAGTACCAGATGATGGCCCAGGTGACAAAGGGTTTGCCGATTGCTTAGCAGGCGATGGTCCTGCTTGTATGTTCACAGAAGCATAAAGCATTAAAGCGAGAAACAATGCGGTAAATTTCATTACCCAATGATTATTCATTAATTTATCCATTTTTCTTTCCCCTCCATTGCCAAAGGTTTGAGGAATTTGTTTTTGTTTTTGAAGTTGCGTTTAGCTCCGCTTCTAGTATCTCTCTTAAAGCATCTTGACTTAGATTACGGTGTAACTCACTATTGCGAGCAACAGATACACTTCCTGTTTCTTCAGACACAATAATCGTCATACTATCTGTTACTTCACTTATTCCCACTGCTGCTCGGTGTCTTGTACCGAGTTCTTTTGAAATAAATGGACTTTCGGATAATGGTAAGTAACAAGCTGCAGCTGCAACTGAGTTGTTTTGAATAATAACGGCTCCATCGTGAAGAGGCGTATTGGGTATGAAAATGTTAATTAACAGTTCTGATGAGATATTAGAGCTTAACTGAATACCAGTTTCTATGTAGTCACTCATCCCTGTCTCTTTTTCAATTGTCATAAGCGCACCGATTCTTCGTTTCGCCATATAATCTGTTGCTTTAATGATGGCCTCGACTGTTTTCGTTTGTTCTTCCTCTCCAGTCGTACCACTTCTTGAAAATAAACGCCCTCTTCCTAGCTGTTCAAGTGCTCTTCGCAATTCAGGTTGAAAAATGATAATAATCGCTAAGAATCCCCATGTTATCGCTTGGTCCATTAACCACTGTAATGTGTTTAAACCTAAATATTGACTAATCATACGCACAAGGACAATTACAATAATGCCTTTCAAAAGCTGAACAGCTTTTGTGCCCCGTACAACCATAATTAGTTTATATACAACGAACCAAACTAGGAGAATATCAACTGCTATTCCGAGGTAATGCAATATTGGGATATCCTCAAATGACATTCTCTCTCCTCCAGTAGTTTAGTAAAACTTTAAAAGCACACGAGGTGCAAGCGTAGACTAATGCAACAGCAGTTGCGAACTTAGTCTAATTTTTATAAATTTTCTTTTTCAAGCAATTTTCTAGCTTACACGATATTTCAAATAGGAATATCGTTCCTATTATAACATAAGTATAACCTCAACATTCAATTCGAATAAGGCCACCTGAAAGTAGTGGTGACCTTACATTGCTTCCCTTTAATTAAATATACCTACCACATCATTTGTCATTGATTTTATGTGATACCACAGCCATTCAAAAATCTCATCTACTTCTTCAATTTCACCTGTTACCTGACCAGCTGATGCCATGTATCGCTCCCCATTAATAACCGTTACATCGCCATCAACTTTGCCTTCAATGTTGATAGAACCATTTTTAATCGTCACATCACCTTTAATGACTTCACCTTTTGGTACCGTGACTTTACTATTTTCTACAACTAGGTTTGGTTGTTTTGATACACTAAATTGTTGATCTGTATTCCACGCAGAAACTAAACTACCTGCCATGAGAATAATAAACAATGAGGCTGCAGCAACGAATGGATGACCTCTTAGCCATCGATTCCACGATACTGTGCGCTTTTCATTTGGAAGTTTATCCATAATAGCCAATGTAAAGTCTTTAGGTGCCTCAACGTGTGAAGTGCTTTGTACGAGAGCTATCGCTTTTTCTAACTCGTAAAAATGTTTATGACATTCTTCACAGCCCTGAAGGTGTTCGCGTAAACGCTTTTCTTCATCAGGTTCTATTTCATGGTCTAAATGCTTATGCATAAGCTGCACAATTTCAGTAGGACAGCTCATATTCTTTCACCCCAATCATAAGTGCCTTAATTGCTTTCTGAGAGCCTCTCGACCTCTATGAGTTCTTGTTTTTACGGTGCCAACCGGTATATTTAAGATTTCGCTGATCTCAATTAGCGAAAGCTCATCAATATACTTTAATACGATAACAGTTCGGTATTTATCGGGGAGCTTTAAAATTTCTTTTTGAATAGTTTCTTGAAGCTCCATAGTTTCTAGTTGTTCTTCAGGTAGAGACATCTCTGCTGCAACCTGAGAATACATCGTTAAACCATCTGTTCCAGCTACTTCTGCATCTAAATAATAATCTGGTTTTTTCTTACGAATTCGATCAATTGAAAGATTCGTTGCAATTCGGTATAGCCATGTAGAAAACTTTTTATTCATATCATAGGTGTGAATGTTAACATATGCTCGAATAAAAGCCTCTTGAGCAATGTCCTCCGCCTCATGGGCATTACCCAGCATTCTATAACAAAGTTGATAAATTTTATCCTTATATAAATCAACAATCTCAGCAAATGCGTCCTGGTCACCTTTTCTAATTTGTTTTATTCTATTTTTAACAATAGTCTCCATTTATACCTACCTCCGCACTTCGCGGGTTCTCTCTTATACGATTGAGTTTCAAAATGGTTTCATTTTTTTTCATAAAAATATTTTAACAAATTTTGGAGTTGTTTAGAGTAAATTTTAGTAATTAAATATTATTTTTCGAAATATATCCAAAAAAAAAGCACAGAATCTGTGCTTTTTTAGTTATAGTAATTTCTCTCCAAATAATGAGCCCATAAGTGCAACTGCAACTGTCGCAGTTTTGTTCTTATCATCTAAAATTGGATTGACTTCAACAAACTCAGCAGACGTAATAATTTTAGATTCCTCTAACATTTCCATTGCTAAATGACTTTCTCTATAGCTTATTCCGCCATTTACTGGCGTACCAACACCAGGTGCATCAAGAGGGTCTAAGCCATCCAAATCTAAGGATAAATGTACACCATCTGTTTTATCCTTTAAATATGTAATTGCTTCATCCATTACCTTTGTCATACCAAGGCGATCAATTTCATGCATTGTGTAAACCTTAATACCAACTTCTCGTATTAATTCCTTTTCACCATCATCTAATGATCGAGCACCAATAATTACAATATTTTCAGGCTTAATCTTTGGAGTATAACCACCTATGCTTGTTAGGTCTTCGTGTCCAATTCCTAGACTGACAGCTAATGGCATACCATGAATGTTTCCAGAGGGGGACGTTTCAACAGTATTTAGGTCTCCATGAGCATCATACCAAATAACTCCTAAATTATCATAATGCTTCGCTACTCCTGCTAATGTTCCAATAGCGATACTGTGATCTCCACCTAAAACGAGTGGAAATGATCCACCTTCAATTGTATGATCCACGACTTCAGCAAGTTTTTTATTTCCTTCTGCTACTGCTTTCAAGTAACGGAGGTTACTACCCTCAGACTTTTCTTCAGTCTTACCTGGTCTACCTATTTCAATGTCACCAAGATCATGAATATTAAGATTTAATCTCTCTAAACGTTCTACGACTCCAGCGTATCGAATTGCACTAGGACCCATATCGACACCTCTGCGCATTTGACCCAAATCCATTGGTACCCCTATAATAGAAATCTTCTTCTGATTCATGTTGTAATTCCTCCCTTTCCCTGTATACCTATATTGTACCTATTTTAGGTAGGATGACTCAACTGAACAAAATAATGCATAGATATACAGAATATTTGAACCATTTCAATTATAAATTCAACATCAAAAGTGGGGTTCTATTAAATTTATTTATGCGAACACAAAAAAAACCTTAAACAGAGGTTTAAGGTTTTTATTATTATTTAATTAAAGCGAATAGATTATTTAGTACCTCTGGAGCAAAGACGGGATTCGAACCCGCGACCCCCACCTTGGCAAGGTGATGTTCTACCACTGAACTACTTTCGCAAATGGTGAGCCATGAAGGATTCGAACCTTCGACCCTCTGATTAAAAGTCAGATGCTCTACCAACTGAGCTAATGGCTCATTTTAAGTTTACCGTTAAAATGAATAGTCGTGCTTCTTTCTTCGACGCCCAAATCTCAGGGAGCTATTCTGTCATGCTCTACCAATTGAGTTAATGGTACATTTTAAAGTTTACTGTTAAATATGATCTAAAAATAAAAAATGGCTGGGCTAGCTGGATTTGAACCAACGCATGTCGCAGTCAAAGTGCGATGCCTTACCGCTTGGCTATAGCCCATTGAATAAGCTTCAAGAAAAAACTCTCTTAATTATGCTTCATGAATAATCAACGCAAAAGGATTGTTGAAATATTTCTATTAAGAACTATAAACGATTTTGTATATACTATGTATTTCATATACCCTATATATAGCTTGTACTTTACTATAGATTATATACATTAATTAACAACTACCAAAAATAACCTATGGAAAACGATTAGAGTCAACTCACAAAAAAATAAACTAAATATTGTACGTCAACGTACTATATTCGTTCATCTATTATAAAAGTTGGTGGAGGGGGGCAGATTCGAACTGCCGAACCCGAAGGAGCGGATTTACAGTCCGCCGCGTTTAGCCACTTCGCTACCCCTCCACTGAGAAAACAGTGCCGGCAAGAGGACTTGAACCCCCAACCTACTGATTACAAGTCAGTTGCTCTACCAGTTGAGCTACACCGGCGTAATAAAATGTAATAGATTATCTATTGATCTCTTCTCGAAACTCTGTCGAGATAATCATGAAAAGAAAATAATGGTGGAGGATGACGGGATCGAACCGCCGACCCTCTGCTTGTAAGGCAGATGCTCTCCCAGCTGAGCTAATCCTCCAAAGTCCGTAATTCATATTAACATACATCGAATCTTAATTAACTTGGTGACCCATACGGGATTCGAACCCGTGTTACCGCCGTGAAAGGGCGGTGTCTTAACCGCTTGACCAATGGGCCATTCTATATTTTAAGCTTCCAACCGGGCTCGAACCGGTGACCTCTTCCTTA
The DNA here is from genome assembly GCF_042433335.1 of Metabacillus herbersteinensis. Lineage (NCBI taxonomy): Bacteria > Bacillati > Bacillota > Bacilli > Caryophanales > Bacillaceae > Metabacillus > Metabacillus herbersteinensis. The sequence continues at coordinate 219 of NZ_JBHLVO010000046.1, read as the reverse complement.
CCATGGAAGTACTCTACCTACTGAGCTATGGAAGCATGGCTCCGCAGGCAGGACTCGAACCTGCGACCGATCGGTTAACAGCCGATAGCTCTACCACTGAGCTACTGCGGAATAATATCAAATTGCCCGGCAATGTCCTACTCTCACAGGGGGAGACCCCCAACTACCATCGGCGCTGAAGAGCTTAACTTCCGTGTTCGGGATGGGAACGGGTGTGAC
>NZ_JBHLVO010000045.1:0-26134 GCF_042433335.1 Metabacillus herbersteinensis | reverse complement strand
CGTGGACACCCTTGCCTTCGACTAATGGTTCGCATATCCCAACGCCCATAACGGACTTCCACCGTCTAGTTGATGAACATGCCTGGCACACAGAAAAATCTGCTGGGCTAATATAAGCCACCACATGTGCATACAATGCCCCAGCAAACCCTGCTAGCAAAGCTCCTTGAGCAAATGCTAGAATTTTATAATAAGAGATATTAATCCCCATTGATTCTGCGGCTTTTTCATCTAGTTTAATTGCAGCGAATGCTCGTCCAATACGAGATTTATTTTGTCTATTGATAAACCATATAACCACAATATTTATTATTAAAAGAAGTAAGAAAATGGCTAAAAAAACAAACTGATTATTTCTTAATCCGAGCATTTCTGGATCAAAGCCTAGATTCGTTAATGATCCAAGGATTTCACGTCCAACCTGTGGAATTCCTGATAAACCGATTGCTCCCTTGGTTAGGGCTTCAGAGTTAATGATCACCACACGCAATACTTCTCCAAATCCCAGCGTTACAATCGCTAAATAGACCCCTTGTAATCGTAAGGTTGGGATTCCTACTAAGATTCCAAACAAGCTCGCTAATAAAGCTCCGGCAGCAATTCCAACGATAAGTGGAAGATCATAGTTTATTGTTAAAAGAGCTGATGTATAAGCCCCCACTCCCATAAATCCGGCATTCGCGAGTGATAATTGACCCGTAGAAAGGGTGATATAAATACTAATTCCAAGGATAATATTGATGAGTACGAAAGAGCCTACTTGTAAGTAATACGGATTAATTAGTTCCCCTAGCATGTAATCACCTTCTTACGTCCGGTATTTTTTGCCCAAATAGTCCTTGAGGTCTTAAAAGAAGGATGATGATAATCGCAATAAAGGCGATCGCATCTCGGTATCCCGAGTCTCCATATACAACAATGAACGTTTCAGCTAAACCAAGAATTAGTCCTCCTGCCATAGCTCCTTTAACATTTCCCATTCCTCCAAGAATAATAATCGCTAATCCCTTTAGACCCATGGATAAACCCATTTGTGGAGTAACAGAGTTAAAAGCCATCCCAACAAGGATTCCAGCGATTCCACCCATCGCAGACGCAATCATAACTGTGATCGTAATTGTTTTCTTCGTATTAACACCTAACAGACTTGCGGTTTCTAAGTTTTCAGCAGTAGCACGTAATGCTTTACCCGCCTTGGTCTTTGAAAGCCAAAATGAAAGAACAATCATAAGTAGTACTGATATCATAAAAATAACCAGCTGTACAAAATAGACCGTTATCGAGCCGATTTGAAAAGAAATATCCGCAAATGGAGTATTAAAAGGATGATTTCCTGCTCCAAATAAATGATGTGATAAGTTTTCTAAGAAAATTGAAACACCAATGGTACTGATCAATGGTGCAAGATGGGAGACACCTTGCTTACTACGAAGCGGTCGTAGAGCAAAGCGCTCAAGAAGATATCCCATCATTGCAGTAACAAGCACCGCGGCTAAGAATGCCACCCAAAGAGGGGCCTTCATACTGCTAGTAACAAAAACCCCAATAAATGCCCCAAACATAAAAATTTCGCCATGTGCCATGTTAATAATCCCAAGCACCCCGAAAACTAGGGTGAAGCCGAGGGCAACGATGGCATATATGCTACCCAGTGTTATTCCGTTTATCAATTGCTCAAGAAACAAGACAACTCACCCTCCCTTCTTCTATCAATCTAGTTTACTTAAATTCTTTGAACTGCCCATCTTCAATGACTAGAACAGTAGGTTCCATAACGACATCCCCATCTTTATCAAAAGAGAATTTCCCTAATATTCCTTCAAGGTCTTTTATTTCGGCAAGTGCATCACGAAGCTTGTCGCGATCTGCTTCACCTGCGTTTTTCAAAGCCTCAGCCATAATATATAAAGCGTCGTAAGCTTGTGCAGCAAATTGGTCTGGTTTTTTCCCGTATTCCTTCTCAAATTTACTCACAAATTCTTGAACTTTTGGATCCTCTTTACCACCATACCAAGGTGTTGCAACAATTAGTCCATTTGAAGCATCACCAGCAATTTTAATTACTTCTGGTGAGTTAAATCCATTACCCCCGATGAAAGGAACCTCAATTCCCATCTTTCTAGCTTGATCCATAATTACAGCACCTTCATTATAAAGAGCTGAACATAAAATAATGTCTGGATTTAATCCTTTTATTTTCGTTAGCTGTGCATTGTAATCTGATTGACCCTTTTGAAAAGTCTCGGTTGCTACAACTTCAAAGCCCTTTTCTTCAGCTGTCTTTTTCATCGTCTCATATCCCGATGTTGTAAACACATCATCGTTTCCATAAAGAATCGCTACTTTTTTGACATCATATTTCTCCATCGCTTTGTCGACAGCAGCAGGAATAGCTAATGATTCCGGAATCGAGTTTCTAAACACATAATCACCAATTTGTGGAATTCCATCCGCTGTTGTAGAGGTTCCCATAATCGGTATGCCATTTATATCTGCTTCTGGTCCAACGACATTCATTTCTGTACTAAGCGTTGGCCCTAAAATCGCAATAATTTCTTCTGAGTTCATTAGCTTCTGTGCAGCTGACAAGGCTTGGTCTTGTTTTCCTGCTGAATCTTCTGTAACAAGATTTATCTTCACTTCACCTTTACTATTAATCTCTTCTTGCGCTAGCTTAAATCCACTTGTAATCGCTTCACCATATGCTGCTCCAGGTCCACTAATATAAGAAATAACACCAATATCCGCTTCAACAACGCCACTAGCTTGTCCTTCTTTTTCTGTTGACGATTCTTTACTGTCACCACCACATGCTGCTAAAATAAGCAAACTAAATAAAGCAATAAATCGTAATGACACAACTAGCTTTTTGTTCATTTCCTAGCCCCCGTTTTTTAAGTTTTTATAGTAGGTATTTATACCAAGTATAAATCTAGTCATGAAAAATTGTAAACATTTTTATAGAATATTTAGAATTCACAAATATTAATTAGTAAATAATTACAGGGATAGGTAAAATAATCACCCTGTATAGCGCTCATTTAGATTTAATTTCGTAATAGAAATTTAGAGATATAACTGTTTTTTCTTTTTCTATATAGAATTATTACATGTAAGAAAATTCTGATAACACTCTTGAAAGTACTTTTGCGATCACCTATACTAAGTCAAAAGAAGTTTTAAAATAAATTCTGACAACTATAAGAATCAGCAGGTTCTAAGAAAGGGATAACATATGACAAATCTCATTTCAAACATCGAATTACCTCACTCCATTTCTTTATTAGAAAAAATGGCAGCTGCATCAATTGAAAAGGGTCCATTTACTTATGTTCAAAGTGGATCCGGAGCTGAGAATACATTAAGAGCAAATGTGAATGCATTTGAAGACTGGCATATTGTTCCTAAGGTTTTGAACGACGTCAGCATTCGGGATACTTCTACACAAGTATTAGGTACCAAATTTCCTTCTTCTTTTGGTTTGGCGCCTGTTGGAGTGCAAAGCATATTTCATGCAGATGGAGAGCTCGCTTCAGCAAGAGCTGCGGCTCATTATGGTGTCCCTTTTATCGCTAGTACGTTAACTTCCTATTCTTTAGAAGAAATTGCAACAGCTCTTGGGAAATCTCCACGCTGGTTTCAATTGTATTGGTCTAATGATATAGAGATCACTTTAAGCATGGTAAGGCGAGCAGAGGTAGCAGGTTATTCTGCCATTGTCATTACTCTTGATACAACTATACTTGGGAATCGTGAACGCGACTTAAATAATAGCTATTCTCCATTAAAATTAGGTAAAGGCTCGGCCAATTATATAAATGATCCCGTTTTCCAGAGTCGTTTAGGAGATTCATCTTCGAATGATCAGGCAGTCATAAAAAAAATCGTTGATGTGATGTTTGCGCCTGCCTTAACCTGGGATGATTTACGTACGATAAAAAACCATACCTCACTACCTATTTTATTAAAAGGCATACTACATGAAGAAGATGCACGTAAGGCGTTACATTATGGTGCTGATGGAATTATTGTGTCCAACCATGGTGGTAGACAGCTCGATGGTTGTATCTCTTCGCTCGAAGCCTTACCTCCAATCGCGGAAGCTATACAAGGAAATATTCCTATATTGCTAGATAGTGGGATTAGAAGAGGACCTGACGTCATTAAAGCGAAAGCCTTAGGAGCAACAGCGGTATTACTGGGTAGACCTTTTGTATATGGCCTAGCTGTAGCAGGAGAACAGGGTGTCCGACATGTATTAAACCACTTGATCAATGACATTGATATTTCATTAGCGTTAACAGGTCTTTCATTGATGGAACAAGTCAATTATTCAGTGATTCGGAAAAAGTAAAAAAGAAAGGAAAATTTGGAGGTCTATAAAAATGACAAATAGGTTACTGTCACGGATCGAACGTATTCAAAGGAAGATTCAATTCTCTGGTACTATCCTTGTTAAAAATAAAGAAGCGGTTCTTGCAGAGGCAAGCTATGGTTACGCTAATCGTTCTGAGCAATTGGAAAATCAAGCAGGTACACGCTTCGGTATTGCATCTGGGTGCAAAATTTTCACTGCCATTGCAATTTGTCAGCTTGTAGAAGAAGGAAAACTTTCTTTTGATACAAGCCTAAGAGAATGTCTTGACTTTGCGTTTCCAAACTTTAATGAGAATATAACAATACACCATCTTCTTACGCACACTTCCGGCGTGCCAGATTATTTTGATGAGGAAGTTATGGATGACTTTGAGGAGTTGTGGATCGAGAAGCCTATGTATCATTTTCGTCGCCTGCAAGATTTCTTGCCGCTTTTTCAAAATGAGCACATGAAATTTACCCCAGGCGAGCATTTTAATTACAACAATGCTGGGTTTATCTTGCTTGGTTTAATTGTCGAGAAAGCGAGTGGACTTGTATTTACGGACTATGTACAGACACGAATTTTTCAAAAGGCAGGCATGATGGAATCAGGCTATTTTGCGTTTGATTCACTTCCTGGACAAACTGCGGTCGGTTACATTGATCAAGAAGATGGTACATGGAGAACGAATATCTATTCACTTCCGGTGCAAGGTGGCTCCGATGGTGGAGCTTTTGTAACAACGAAAGATATGGTCAAGTTATGGGAGGCTCTTTCTAACCACGAGCTATTAAATGAATCACTCACAAAACAGTTGCTCACACCTCATGTACAGAACAAGGATGGTGACTTCTATGGCTATGGCGTGTGGATCGAGAAAAAAGACAACAGCGTTTTTAAGTGTCATGTTATGGGATATGACCCTGGAGTGAGCTTTCACTCTGCCTTTTATCCTGCTTCAGACATCAAACTTACTGTATGCGCAAACATTTCAAAAGGCGCCTTCGCCGTGATGGATGAAATTGAAAATGAACTCACGCAACTAAAAAGTTAAAAGTAGATAAAAACTAGAGGTAATAGAAGTGTGCAAATGTCATTATTCTTTCATTTTAATGGTATGTATACAATTTCTGTAAAGAATGGTTTTCTGTCATTATTTTTCTAGGGATTTCTGACAAACTTCAAGCTTTGAAAGGAACTAAATCCATTAATTTGGTTAGTAAACGAAATAGACCGAAAATCAGAAAAAAAATTTAATTGTATTATCACTCTCCACTTGTTATAATTAAGTGTTTTTAAAATCATTTAGGGGGAACAATATTTTTATGTCAATAGAAGTCGGTAGCAAAGTACAAGGTAAAGTAACAGGTATCACTAATTTTGGAGCATTCGTAGAATTACCAGGAGGCTCAACAGGTCTTGTGCATATCAGTGAGGTAGCGGATAGCTATGTAAAAGACGTGAATGATCATCTCAAAGTTGGCGACCAGATTGAAGTGAAAGTGATTAGCGAGAAAGACGGAAAAACTGCCTTGTCCATCAAAAAAGCTATTGATAGACCCGAAGGACAAACCTCTTCTTATTCCCAACGCCCACCACGTCCGGTAAGGGTTGATAGCCGTTCCAAAGACTCCCGTTCAAAAAGTAATTTCAAACCAAAAGAGAATTTTGAAGATAAAATGTCTCGTTTTTTAAAGACTAGTGAAGAGAATTTATCTACCCTCAAACGTAGCACCGAAACAAAACGGGGCGGTAGAGGCGGAAGACGCGGATAATCTGCTGTTTTATTAAAATTTCATCATATAATAAAGGCAAGCCGTTATAAATCGGCTTGCCTTTATCATTTAAAGTGTATGATTACTTTTTCTTTTGACTCTTCGCGCGATTCATTTCAAGCTCTGCTGCATACTCCTCTTGAGACTTTCCTTGCTTTTGGCTCTCAGATTGAATTTTTCTAAATTTATTATCATTTAGGTTTGGCATTCTCACACCTCCTCATATAGCAAGGTTATTTTATACAAATCCATGACTTTTATTCCTTGGTATGTTTTATGAGTTCTCTGTCGTTTTCCATCACAAAGACATATTACAATGTTACGAATCGTATGCTTAGTATTAGTTTATACATAGGGGGAATTTCTCTTGGGATCTAACAATAGGAGGAAGAATCGGTATGAAGTCAATAATTGAGCACAAGGAGCTTATTAGGGATGGCTGCCAAATTCATTATTTTGTTACAGGAAAGCCTGGTAACGCGCTCGTTCTTTTTCTACATCCTGCTTTTGGGGACCATCGTTGCTTCGATCACCAAGTTAACACCTTTGCCGAAGATTATCGTGTCATTACGATTGACCTGATAGGACACGGGATGTCTCAACCGTTCGGAAGTAAGGAGCTGATCAACTCTTCTGCAGAGCATCTCCTCGCAATTATCCAAACTGAAGGTTATGAGAGTTGCCATGTTATTGGCGTTTCTATGGGATCGCTAATTGCTCAATATTTCGCCTACCGATACCCTGATCATGTTAAATCGATTACGTCAGTAGGCGCCTATTCCATTCACGAACTAAATAAAAAAATTACGAAAGCCCAAAGATCTGAAATGATTAAATGGCTGTTTTGGGCCGCTATATCGATGAAAAGGTTTCGGAAATATTTAGCCTCCGTCACAGTGATTCACCCTGTAGAGCAGGAAAAATTTTATATCATGGCTTGTTCCTTTACACGCAAATCTTTTCAAGTTATGTCTGGACTTCAGCATATTGTCAAGGAACGTAAGGAAGTGCAATCAACTACCCCAATTCTTCTTGTGTGCGGCGATCAAGACCAAGAAATAATTAGGGAATCAACTATTATTTGGAACGATAAAGATCCACAGAGCAAATTTATCCTCATCAAAAATGCCGGACACTGTGCCAATATGGACAATCCAGATAGGTTTAATTCCACCGTTAAGTCTTTTTTGCAGAGTCAAAAATAACAACAATAAAAGTGACTGTGCACCATCCAAATTTTACCGATAAAAATTTAAAGGTGAAATTCGAATAGTGACAGACACTTAAGTTAGGCTTTTTTACTAGTTTCAGATATCTTCCCAAGGAAAAATCCATCTATTTCATTTAACTTGCCTCTCCAAAGGATTTGGCCTCTTGAAGGGGTAGATTTGCTGTCGCCACAGTATACTTTTGTGTTTTTCAGATGTAGGAAATGCACTTCTGTACCAACAGAAGAATCAACTGCTTCACTCGCTTGAGAGAGCTGTTCGCTTAGTTTTTGTGCAATTTCACTGCCATCTTCAAAGGTTTCGCTCAACGTTTCAAAATACTCCTTAGCAGAAACCATGGTACCAGAGATGACAGCTCCTTTCACATTTAAGGTAATATCCAATGAAAAACTATGTTTGTTTGTGGCATGCACAAAGAATTCAAGAACACTGTCTTTTGGTGAAGCTGTAGATATACTCATTTCTACTCTTCTCCTTTCAATAGTAATCTTTTGCTATTAATTAAGGTGATGTGTCATCATCACTAGATAGAGACGTGTCTTCAGCTTCTTCGTCTTCTTTTTCCTTGCTATTACTTTTAGCTTTTGTTGTCTTTCTTCCTTTAGTTTGTGCTGGCTTTTTCGTTTTCTTTTCACTTTTTACATCTTCATCGTCTTCTTCAGTGTCGTCCTCATCCTCTTCTTCTTCATCAGTTTCATTGCTACCTTGACCCAATTGATTTAGCTTTTCTTCAAGTGATTGAAGTCGGTCTTGCAGAGTTTGATTTTCTTCCTTTAATGCTTCGTAATCATCACTCGTGTCTTCTTCTTCCTCAGAAGAATTAATGACTGTATCATTTTCTTCATCAGATTCGTCGGATGACTGATTTTTGTCTTTTTTAAATAGATTCGTTGCAGAAGACTTTAAGCTTCCAGCACCTTGTTTCGATTTTTCTTTTGCCGCTTTCCCGAAGTCTGCAGCTTTGTTTTTGATTTCGTCTGTATCAATACGCGATAGAAGCTTCTTTCCATTTTCAGGTGTAGCTAAATATCCTACTGTTGCTCCAAGAATACTACCCGCAACTGTTCGCTTAATTGGTGTGCTTTTACTCGATTTGTTCTCTTGAGCTGAATTTTCTCCATTCGAGTTTTTTGATTTCGTATTTTCCTTTGAGTTTTCAACCTTTGAATTTTCTAATTTTGTTTGTTCTGCCATTGTAAATCCCTCCATTATTTTAATTAGTAGCTGTATTTAAACGATTAGAGTTTAGATGTTTCTCAAGCAACTCTAGTCGCTTATTCAATTTTTCATTTTCTTCCTCGAGAGCCTTCGTGTTGTTATCTGCCGCTTTTGAATTGAGATAAGGATCAGTTTCCCACCAATCCATGCCAATTTCTTTCGCTTTATCAACAGAACATACGATAAGCCTTATTTTGATTGTTAGCAGTTCGATATCGGCAATACCTACCGTAATATCTCCTGCAATCACAACCCCTTTATCTAAAATCTTTTCTAATACGTCGACAATCGTACTTGATTGCATTTGGTGTTCGATCGCCATATACTTGTACCTCCTATTGGACGATTCAGGTTAAAGCAAGCTTCCTAAAGGGCCAAGATCTATATTCAAGTCTTTTGCATCAAGACCAAAAACTTCTTTCAATTCATCCATTTTTTCTTCTAAGTTCATTAAAGCTACCCCTAGATTTTCAACTTGTTCATCCGTGAGGGTTCCCCCTTCTACTCGCCTCATGGCATGGCGTTCAACTATTTGCCTTAGTAGCTCAATGACTGTCATCACAAGCTGAGCTAATCCATGTTCTGCTTGGTCGGGGTCCAGATTAATCCTTCCACTTGTTTGGCTGGCCGGTTGCATTGATCAATTCCTCCCTTTGTGTATCAAAAAGTTCAGATGTGAGGGTTTTCCGATATCCGCTTTGAGATTGAACGAGAGTTTCTACAGAAGCAATCAAGACACGTAAATCTAAATAAACTAGGTCAACTCCTGCAATCGAAATAATCAAATCACCTTTTATTGCGACTCCCTTATCGAGAATGACATCTAATATATCGATAAGTGCAATGTCCTTGTTTTCCATTGATTCTTTAAGAGACATAATTTAATTCCTCACTTTTGAAAAACTGGAGAAGTGATACGCCGGCCATGGTCCTGTTGCCTCGAATCTCCAGCCAGTCCCTTCCAGTTCCTTTTCAAAATTTTTGATTTCTTCCAAGAAATGTTCAACCTGAGGTACCGGAAGTAGAAACACACTGTTCCAAGTCATATTTTCCTTAAGACCTGTTACATCCTTACTCCAATTTTTCTTGATAGCAGCATGGAGTGAGTGTTCCTTCAGCTTTTCATGAACGTTCTCACAGACTCGATTTTTTTCCTTTTCTAACTCGGTTTCAATGAGCTGGTCAATTTTTTTCTTTTCAAAAAATTGCCGACCTCGAGGCAGCCCACTTATTTCTTGTTTCTTTGCTTGAATGGTGGAGTTATTCACATCGACCTGCTTTCTTAAGTCGTTGTCATCACAATAAATTTTCACATTCCATTCTTCACTTCCATGAAGAAGTGTTAGCGAGCTTTCCAATTTCTCTTCATTACCATGAATTGTTTCACGCAGGTTTTCTTCATTTTCATAGATTGTACAAAACTTTAAGGGTATGATCGTAAAGGTCTTGTAAAGTGCTGTTAACGTTTCATGATGATGGAAAGCTTTCTCCTGAAGCCACTCCATGTCGTTATTAACTTTTTCTTTAATCACTTGTTCTGAATAGTCATTACGATCAAGATTACAAACAACCGCAGTGACTTGATTTCTTGAAATGGTGTACAGATTCTCTACACCATCGAATCCTTTAAAGGATGGAAACGATTGATGTGATGCTACTTCTTTAGTTGGGATCAGTCCATATAAATAAATCAAATCACCCATCTTCTTACCCTCATTTCTGTTGTTTCGTCAATTTTTCCCATTGTTCCATTTCAAACTGTTTAGCTATTACATATCTTGTCAGGAGCTCATCTTCTTTTTCCTGAAAAGCTTCTTCGGGAATTTCACCAAGCTCAAACATCATTTGAAGCTGGATTAATTTTTGTTGAATAGTAGGAAGGTCATATAGTTCCTTCTCTGCTTCCTCTTGCACCTTTCGCCCGATTTTCACGACTAAATTCATTGGCGCAGTAACCAGCTTGTGGATCATTAGCCTTCCTCTACTTTTAACCTGATATTGACGAAGTTGTATGCGGGCCAAGGTCCACTATAATTAAAATCAACCTTATCCTTCCACATCTCATGTGCCTCGTTTACCTTTTGATCAAATTGAGCTTCTTTATCGCGGTCGATTAGGAAGGAAGCATTTAAAAGCAATTTATCTCCTGTTGGTTTGTTTGCTTTTGCAGCTTCTGCTGTTTCCTCTAATGGTGAAAAAACTTCCATTTTAATATCACTTTGTAGAGATGCAAATAATTTTTGGGCGATTCCACCAAGTTGAATGCGTTCATAGTAACCTGCAGCTTCAGACTTACCTCGGACAGCGGCTGCCATTTTTCCAACCTCTGGATTCTCATTTACTTTTGACTCCAGCCATTCTTGCTTGCCGATGACCTTCAAGCCTACCTCGATCTTACCTTTGATTTCTGGAAACAACTTTTCAAACTGCGGATATAGGTTTTCTAGCAATACTTTTACATCTTCTCGAGATTTAAAGACATTTCCGAAGCTGATCGGAATCACCGTATCTTTTTGATTCATAATTAATGAAACTGCATTTTGATGCATCATTAGATTTTTTCGATTGGGATGATAGATTTTCATTGGAACTTCGGCTGCAACCATCGCTGCGTCTTTATAGCGAATTGTGAAGGCCTCCCTCTCTTCTCCCTCGATTTCAATGTTTCCAAAATGATCTTCTTCATATGTTTGTATTCCGCTAAAGATATAAATACCCATTTCTTCTTGTCCATTCATCTTCCAACACTCCTTAATCCTCAGGAATCTCCATATTGCTGCATTCATTTATAATCAACTTACTTGCTTCCGCTTTAGGGTCGTCGGATTCAATGCAGCGACTGATTGGATGACATAAAACATCGATACACAGATTTTGAAAATCTACATCTTCACCATCTATCGCTATACCCTGCCCTGATGCAAGCTTGGCAATCATGAGCGAAGCCCTTAAACTTGGACCGTTACTTTTGTCATTCGAGCACTTTTTCCGCAAAGTAGAAACAAGAGTAGTAATTGCTTTTGCTTCACGTTCCTCTACATCTGTTTTTTCGGCTACAATTGCAGTCTCGCGATCTATGTCCTTATAATCTAGGAAAATTGTTATCAAGCGATCCAGTAACGCATCCTGCGTGTCATACACACCAGCATATTCGGCAGGATTGCTTGTAAATATCACTGAAAAATCAGGATGAACACGAATGAAGGGCTCCGTTAATTTTGATCCATACAATGGTAGAACACCTTCTTCTAAAATAGATAGAAAGATATTGTTTGTAGTAGGCCGCGATCTAGTAAATTCATCATAGATTAACGTATACCCGTTCTTGACTGCTTCAAGCAGCCTTCCATCATTCCAGGTTTCCGTCACACTTTCGTCCTTTTTATAAACCGATCGTACATAGTGATCAACGACTTTTTTACTTGAATATCCTGTGAAATTTCCTATTAAATCCTTATTATCAAGTTCATGATTTCCATGCATAAGCATGACCGGTCTTTTTCTTTTTTTGGCAAGAGCAAGGGCAAGGGAGGTTTTTCCTGCACCTGATGGACCTGTAAAATGAATCGAATAACCCGCTTTCAAGTAGTGTAAGGAACGAGAAAGGATGTCTTTCGTCTCATCGTCTTGTATCAAAGCCCTTGCATCTTTCTTAATTCCGTCCTTTAAGACCGTCATTTACATTCCCTCCTGCTCCCGAGCATCACCTAAGCTTCTATACCGATCGCACTTCGAAAGCGAACGTCTCTCCTTTTAAATGAGGTTACTTCTTTATCCTGATTTAAAAGAACATCATAGGTTCCGAGCATTTCATCTTTTGCATATTTTTTCATATAATCTTTTTCTTCAATGACTTCAACAGTGACCTTCCAGCCTTTGTCCTCATTTGCCTCAACTGATGTAATTTTGTGAGGCGGGGCTACATGTTCACCGAAGAAGTCAACAACTGATTTCATAATTTCTTTAATTTCCATAGTCGCCTCCGCCGTTTCGTTAGTAGGAGAACAAGTAGCACCGAACCGCTACTTACCTGAGTGGTTATACACCCTTTCCTTAATAAATTACTTCTATAGTTAAATACTAAACTGCGAACTTCTTTCATTAGACTGTGCGGGAAGTCCTTTTTCTTCCACTTCATCACGAAGCAACCCGACGGCCTCTGCATAACGTAACCATGTATCAACACTAGCAATAACAACACGTGCCTCAATTGTTAAAATTTCAATCCCTACAACCGAAACTCTAGCAAACGCATCAATAACAATCCCTTTATCAAGGATACGGTCAATAACTTCTGCTAAACTTGAACTATCTGCACTCTTTTGAATAGACATTTCTTCATTCTCCTCTCTTGTTTAAGATCCAAACGATTTTAAATCTGTGGATGATTTAATATCATTGGAACTTTTTATCTTCGTTGAACTTTTAATATCTGTTGAGCTTTTGATCTGATTTATACCTTTCATACCTTGATAGCTCTTCATTTTCTTCTTGTCATTCGATGATGAGATCTTCTCTTTAAAATCCTCACCTGCTTCTTTCACATTCCCTAGCTTGTCCCTTACAGAAAGCAAGACATCTTGAACCTTCTCTTTTGCTTCTTCTGCTTTATCGTGAACTTTGTTTGCATTTTTCTCTTTTGCTTTACCCAATTTTTCCGATGCTTCTTCTACATGATCTTGAACGTTCTCTACGAACTTTTCCTTTGCCTTCTCTTTAACCTTATCCTTCACCTTTTCCTTAACAGAAGAAGGAGTCTTTTCGATAACCTTTTTCGCTACCTTTAGAGCAGCTTTTTCCATGTTGTGCTCACCCATGTAATCGCCCCCTTAGGGTAGATTAGTTATTTCTTAGCATCCAATAGGTCATTTAATTTATGTTCGATTCTCTCAAACTGGTCATTTAGTTTTTTGTTTTCTTCTTTTAGTTCATCAAACTGTGAAGATGACTCTTTTCCGCTTTCTTCCGCTTCTTCACGATCAGATGTTTCCTTCTTCTTTTTCGAAGCTAGCAGGTTACTTAAGTTACCTTTCTCTAAATATCCAGTAGCAGTATTTCTTAGGTGGCACATCGCTTGTTCAGCAATAATCTCTTGTGCGGTTCTCTTAAGCTCTCTACCAGTAGCTCTCATTACTTCAGACTGACCAAGGCTAGTAATCACCTTTTTTCCCGTCTCCGGACTAGAAAGTAAACCAATACCTGCTCCAACCACTCCGCCTAGGATAGCCAGATTTAGAGAATTTTGTTTATCATCTTTTTGTTCTTCCTGTTTATCTTTTTGCTCGTTTTGTTCATCTTTTGCCATGTTTATCCCCTTCTCTTTCCTAAAAATTTATTTCAGATACTTTATCTAAACTTTATTTAAAAGCTGAATTGTGTGTTCCGTTCATTCTGTTGATTAGCAAGGCCTTCTTCCTGCACCTCATCCCGAAGTAATCCAACAGCCTCTGCATATCGAAGCCATGTGTCGACGCTTGCAATCACTACTCTTGCTTCAATAGTCAGAATTTCAATTCCTACTAGTGAAACTCTAGCAAAAGCATCAATAACAATTCCCTTATCAAGAATACGGTCAATAACTTCTGCTAAACTCGAACTATCTGCACTCTTTTGAATACTCATAATTCCTTAGCTCCCTTCATTGACGAAAAGTAATTAATGGCTTGAGCATTTTCGCTTTAGTTGGGGTATACCTTTTTAATTTGGGATTAAAACATAAGTTGGACAATATAGGAAATATCCTTCCAGCATTTTCAGAAAGTATGACAACCTCTTTACTGTTTGAAAAAGTGAAAGCCTAATTTATAGACATTTGATGCTTGATGGAGGTAGGAAAAGTGTAATCAAGTCAATTTGATTACAGAAAGATTACATCGGGTTAATTAAGTAGTTCCCCTGAGGTAACAGGCAGGGTAAAGAAGGCAGTGGTAATAAGAGGACGCTTGTTTTATACGTTGAACGCTTTAATATTGAGTAATTTAGGTTTAAGAAATTGAAAAGTGCCTGGCACCACCCGTATTTCGACTTTGGGTAGTATCAGGCACTGACTGTCAGTAGCACTAATCAAACGTTTGTTTAAAAAGAAAAGGTAGCTTAGATCAGCGACGTAGCTTTAACTAATTGCACGCATACTTTTATCAAGCACATCAAACACTTTTTTCAATTCTTCCTTTGGTACATCAGCATACCGATCACCAATGCTTACTTCATAATAGGACTCTTTCTTGTTAACTTCTCTTAAATTCCCGGTTAAACCAATCCCTGTTTTCTGATAAATATCGATTAGAATCGCTTCAACTTTTTCTTTTGATCCATCAAAATGTACATGAAACATATTAGAAACAGGTTCTGAAGGAATGGTTGAAACAGAATGACATTGATTAAAGAGGCTAGCAAGTTCAATCGACTCTTGATAATACTGATTCATTTTATGTAATCTTTGTTCGAAATAATAATCAGCACTAATGATATAAGGGTAGAGGCTGATTAAATCGCCACCGTGACGTCTTTTCCAAACTTTAGATTCGTTTGTAAAGGATTCATCGCCTGCTAGAATAGCTCCTGCTAGCCCACCTATACCTTTGTAAAAAGAGACATAAACACTATCAAAAAGTTCACAAATCTCTGCAGCTGTTTTTTGATAATAGGGTAGGACTTCAAAAAGTCTAGCCCCATCTAAATGTAACTTGATCCCTTTTTCACGACAATATGTCGATATCGAAACTAGAGTCTTGTAATCTGGCAATTGACCTCCAATTTCTCGTTGAGGTAATTCTAACAATAAGCATGATACTTCCTCCTTCATGCCAACAACATCTTCTAATTGAATCACTCGATTTTTATCAGCCAACAAAATAGGCTCGATGTGATGCAATTCTTTTAACCCGTCTTCCTCGTGAATTTCTAAATGGCACAAGGGATGGTAGGCCACCTTTTTTAGTCCTTTTCTATCACACCAAATTCTTAATGCGATTTGCTGTGCCATCGTTCCACTCGGAAAAAAAACAGCAGCCTCCTTCCCTAAAAACCTGGCCATCTTAGTTTGAAAATCATCGATGATTTTTCCTGTACCATACATATCACTTTCTTGTTGGCCATCGATATCTTTTAATGCCTCTTTCAATGTTTGAATGTCTCTTCTGCCATGACCAACTATTTGGTGTTTTGTTTGTTTGAATGCTTCTGATAAATGGTTTTTATTAGTCATTGTGGTTACTCCTTTCGTTGGATACATTAGTTATATGAAATTTTGAACAGCTATTGAAAAGGGAGTTTATCATCATGTAAGTTAATTGGTTTTTTTTGTAGGATCTCCCTGAATTACTTAGTAAATTGTTTAGGTCTTCAACCGATACCTCAACCGTTACTACTTCCTTAACAGGCTCGAAACTTGAACCATATAAATTTTGTGCATGCCGGGCACACTAGAAAAAAAAGAACCCTGAAAATAATCCAGAGTCCTTCAAGCTTATCTTGCTATACCTGTGGTTCATCCGACTGTTTGCTTTTTTCTTTGTAAGTAATGATCGTGCCTTTCTTTTTCAGCTCTTTGTGCTTCCACTCTACCCACAGTTGGGAGGCGATAAAGACAGAAGAGTAAGTCCCGACGACAAGTCCAACTAAAAGCGCTATAGAGAAACCTAGAATTGACTCGCTTCCGAAGATCATCAAGGCGATAACGGTTAAAGCTACCATCAAAACAGTATTAACAGAGCGTCCCAATGTTTGACGCAAAGAGACATTTGCCACTTCCACAATATCTTCGAAAGTCGTCAGGCTTTTTCTCTTCTGCATGTTTTCACGCATACGGTCAAACGTAACAATCGTATCATTAATAGAATAACCTACAACCGTCAAGAGAGCCGCGATAAACGTAATATCGACCTCAAGCCGAGTGATGCTGAAGAACGGAATAATAAAGAATACAGCATATAACAAAGCGATAATAGCCGCTATAGCCATACGCATCTGCGCCGCCCTCTACCAGGTCGGAACCATCAATCAGCAAACGGTCGTTGGCATCACGGAAGGATAAATTCGCTTCTGTTGAAAGGACTTCCCTTGCCTGATTTTGATTTTCGACACCAGCTAGTTGAACTCGAATCCGGTTCTCACCTTCTATTTGAATGTTCGGCTCGCTGACACCCAGTACGTTCACACGTCTATCCAATGCTTCTGCCGTACTAGCAAGCACTTCTTCATCTATCTCTTTTGTCCTTTAGTGGCCGGTTTCACTTCATAAGGACCTCAAAACCCCCTTGAAGATCTAAACCGAGCTTTATATTGCTAAGAATGTCTTTCGTTGTCGTACCCAATAGACCTGCTGCCAAGATAAGAAAGCAAAAAAAGACAAAAATACGGCTTTTTTTACCATGATATATGTATCCTCCCTAGTAAGTAGCCAAATAAGATATGTACGAATGGCTTTTAGTTGATAATTTTCCCATGAAAAGCAGATCATATTTATAAAGGGAGTCATTGCTAACAGTGGAAAAACCAATACTCTCATTATGAAATATGATGAAATCTCTGTCAATCCAGCCTTTGCTTATACTTATACCTACGATTAGGTGGCCGGAAATTTTGCTGTATCATAAGCGTATCAAAAGTTCTGACTTTTCTATCTTTACAAACAAATAAATTCAGAGCAAAATAGCAAAGGCGCTTTTAAGCGACAAATTTCGACAACAAGATTTAACAGGAGGTTATCATGGATTTATTCCGTAAAAAGCCCGTCAGCAAAGGTCTTCCAACTAGTTCGCTTAATAGGGTATTGGGTGCTTTAGATCTGACTATGCTGGGCGTTGGGGCAATAATTGGTACTGGTGTTTTTGTATTAACTGGTGTAGCTGCTGCTAAATATGCAGGCCCAGCCCTTATAATTTCTTTTATCATTGCAGGTTTGGCCTGTGCATTTGCAGCTTTGTGCTATTCGGAATTCGCGAGCATGATTCCTGAATCAGGAAGTGCCTACACATACAGCTATGTCGCATTCGGAGAGCTAATCGCCTGGATATTAGGATGGGATCTAATCCTGGAGTATGGACTTGCTTCCTCAGCGGTTGCAAGTGGCTGGTCCGGGTATTTCCAGGGACTGCTGTCCGGGTTTGGGATCCATTTGCCAACTGCTTTGACTTCTGCCTTTGATCCTTCAAATGGAACATTTATTGATTTGCCTGCTGTCTTAATCATTTTCCTAGTAACCCTACTGCTTTCCCGAGGAGTGAAGGAGTCGGTTAAGATTAATGCCATAATGGTCATAGTAAAAGTTGCAGTTGTGCTTCTTTTCATTGTTGTAGGTGTTTGGTATGTAGAGCCCGTTAACTGGGATCCGTTCATGCCTTTCGGATTCTCCGGTGTCGTAACTGGAGCTGCGGTTGTAGTTTTTGCTTATTTTGGCTTTGACGCTGTATCAACTGCGGCAGAGGAAGTGAAAAATCCGCAAAGGAATCTTCCGATTGGAATTTTATCCGCCTTAGCCATTTGTACCGTTTTGTATATCATTGTTTCATTGATTCTTACAGGAATCGTACCGCTTGACCTGCTGAATGTAAAAGATCCGGTAGCATTTGCTTTAAAGTTTGTTGGCCAGGATTGGGCAGCTGGATTTATTTCACTAGGAGCGATTGTTGGGATTACAACCGTTTTAATCGTCATGATGTTTGGACAAACACGTCTGTTTTATGCGATGAGCAGAGACGGTCTTATTACGAAGCGTTTATCTTATGTCCATCCTAAGACACATGTTCCAACGTTCAGCACATGGACAACTGGTTTATTAGTTTCTCTATTTGCCGGTTTCGTTCCGCTCGATAAACTAGCTGAGCTTACCAGCATTGGAACGTTGTTTGCTTTCGCCGCTGTTTCTCTGGGTGTTGCTGTTCTTCGAAAAACACAGCCTGAATTAAAACGAGGATTTAAAACGCCATTTATGCCTTTTATTCCAGCACTAGCTGTGATCTTCTGTGTCTATTTGATGATGCAGCTTTCAGCCTTTACTTGGAAAGGGTTCCTAGTGTGGCTGACTCTTGGGCTAATCATTTACTTCACATATGGATATAAGCATAGCCGGTTGAACAAGGTATAAAAACTATGGTATGTACTCTGTCTGCATGGCAAAAAAAGATCGAAGGAGATTCCCTTCGATCTTTTTTATAGCACTTTGCTTAGGAAAGCTTTTGTTCGTTCATGTTGAGGATTGCTAAATAATTCAACAGGTACGTTTTCTTCGACAATATAGCCGCCATCCATGAAGATAACTCGATCTCCTACTTCACGCGCGAACCCCATTTCATGGGTAACGACAATCATCGTCATTCCTTCTTTTGCTAATTGCTTCATTACTTCTAATACATCTCCGACCATTTCTGGATCTAGTGCTGAAGTAGGTTCATCAAAAAGCATTATTTTCGGATCCATTGCCAAAGCCCTGGCAATGGCAACACGTTGCTTTTGTCCCCCGGATAGTTCTCCAGGATAGCTTTCTGCCTTTTCTCGTAGCCCAACTTTTTCAAGAAGCTCATACGCCCTTTTTTTAGCAGCTTCTTTTCCAGTTGAACGCACTTTAAGAGGTGCTAGTGTGATGTTTTCTAATACTGTTTTATGTGGAAAGAGATTGAATTGTTGAAATACCATACCAACCTCTTGCCTTACTTTGTTAATATCAAGCTTTGAATCGGTAATGTCTTGCCCATTAACAATGACATGTCCTCCGGTAATATCCTCAAGCCTATTTATACAGCGAAGGAACGTACTTTTGCCGGAACCAGAAGGACCTACTACACAAACGACCTCTTTTTCTTTAATTTCCGCATTTATATCCTTTAAAACTTCTATTTTACCAAAGGATTTTTTTAAATTTTTCACTTGTATGATGCTCATCGCAGCTCAAATCTCCTTTCAAGGAAATTGGCAAGGAGTGTTAGTAAGTAAATAATCACAAAATACATGATACCTACTGTAAGCCAAATGTTAAATGCTTCGAATGTAGCAGAGGCTTGTATCTCACCTTGTTGTGTCAAATCAGCAATCCCAATAACAGATAAAAGGGACGTGTCTTTTAAGCTAATGATTGACTGATTTGTTATAGTAGGAAGCATTCTGCGAAACGCCTGTGGAAGAACAATGTGTCGCATATTTTGCGCACTTGTTAACCCAAGAGATCTTGCTGCTTCAGATTGTCCCTTATCAATCGATTGGATACCTGCCCTAATGATCTCAGAGTAATATGCCCCTGCATTAATGGCCACTGTAACAATCCCTGCTGTTGTATTATTTAACGAAATCCATTCTAACGAATTTAGACCGAAATAAATAAAGAACAACTGAACAATAAAGGGCGTTCCTCGAATGACATCGACAAATATTTTAGCAATCCAATTCAAAGCTTTTATCGGGGCTAATCGGAACAAAGCCACAACCAAACCAATGATAAACCCTAATATAATTGCTATTGCAAAAATATAAAGAGTAACTTGAAGACCTTCTACCAAATAAGGAAGAACACCTATAATTGTATCCATCCATTCATCTCCTATCAAAAAGAAAGCGCGCTGGCTGCGCGCCTTTTTTAAAAATCAAAATTTGTTTAAATTATTCACCAAGATATGTTTTTAAAATTTCATCATACGTTCCATCTTCTTTAAGCTCTGCAAGGCCTTTATTAATTTTCTCTAATAAGTCTTGGTTTTCGCCTTTTAATACTGCTATTCCATATTGATCGCCATTTAAGCGTTCGCCTACTGTTTGTAATCCTAGATCTTCTTGTGCGATAGCGTAAGCGATAACTGGATAGTCTTCAATAAGAGCATCAGCGTTGCCGTTTGCTACTTCCTGGAACATTGCAGGGCTGTCATTAAATTGAACAGCTTCAAAACCGTATTCTCCAGCTTTTTCTTGAGCGAATTCTGCACCAGTCGTTCCTTTTTTAACAGCTACTTTTTTCCCTTTTAAGTCATCGATTGAAGTGATTTCTGTGTTTTCTTTATCAACAACTAAAGATAGACCAGCATCAAAGTATGGCTCAGAAAAATCAACGACTTTTTTTCTTTCATCTGTAATACTCATGCCAGCAATCGCAACATCTAATTGATTTGCTTGCATAGCTGGTATGATGCCACCAAAGTCCATTGGATTGAATTCTATTTCAATCCCTTGATTTTCAGCAATCGCATTGATTATATCAATATCAATTCCTGTATATTCTCCCTCTACTTCAAACTCGAATGGAGGATAGGTTGTATCGATTCCAACTTTATATACCTTTTCTTCTCCTTCACCACTGGTATTTCCTTCTTCCGCAGTACCACACGCGGCTAATAGAAGTGTAAGAATTAAAAGTAAACTAACTAAATTCATCTTTTTCATTTGAATCCCCCTGTAAACTTATTTTCTGGTAAAAAGGTCACCTATTTTAAACAACTTGTACTAAATATATCATTAATTTCCTCGGTTTTAAACTTTATAAATGTATTTATCAGAAAGGTGCATGGTCATCTCCTAAAATTATCTGGAGTAGTTCGAAAAACTATAGATAGTGCATAGGCACACCTTTACTATTTCAATAATTACCCTTCTCTTATTATCCCCGTATCCACGTACATTATTTCTCCTGTGCAAGCATTTATTCTCTCAATATGACCATTGGAATCTGGAAAATCGATTATATAGCTCAACCCATAAGTTTGATAAATAAAGAAAATGACGTATGCCAATCTATACGTCATTTCTTGTGCCATTATTAAGAAAGCACCTGAAAACGGAACCTTCTATGCACTTCCGAAGTACCTTTTTTTCTATGTCTTAAAAACCTTGTCACACAAGGGCTAGATTTGTGAAATTCATGCATTTATTTAATCATTCGTTTAATAATTTCTCGATTTCGCTCTTTAAAGATATCATTGTGTGAAGAAACCATTGCTACCTTATTAGCTTCTGGTTGAATAAATTGTTTCGCTTTATTTACAGCATTTGCTGCATCTTGGAAAGTTCCTGCAATTAAATTTAGTTTCCCGTCATGCTTTAATATATCTCCAGCAGCATAAATTCCTTCTATAGAAGATTCACTAGTCGTATTACCTGCAATATAAAAATTATCTGCTAGTAATAGATTTACTTCACTATTTTCAAGTAGTGAAGCATCCCGTTCATAGCCATGATTAATGATCACTTCATCAATTGCCAGATATTCTATATGTCCTGTTTCATGATTTGTTAATTCAACACGTTCAATTTCCTCATGATTATTTGATGCAATTAATTTTGAGATGGATGTATGTAAGAAACAATGAGCCGAACTAGTCAATAGCTGTGTTACTTGAGCTTCATGACCTGCTAAAGCAGACTTTCTATGAGTTAAATAAATCTTTTTAGCGATAGGCTCTAGTTCATTCGCCCAATCGATTGCTGAATTTCCTCCACCAGAAATGATCACTGTTTTATCCTTAAAACGTTGTAAAGATTTCACTGTGTAATGTAAATTTGAAACTTCAAATTTTTCAGCACCTTCAATTTCAAGCTTTTGAGGATTCAATATTCCACCACCAACAGCCACTATAATTGTTTTAGAGTAATGTTTCTGACCGGATGCTGCCTTCAAGACGAAATGCCCATCTTCGCTTCGTGCAATTGACTCTACTTTTTCATTTAACACAACCGTTGGATCAAATGTTAATCCTTGATCCACAAGCTGCTTAATCAATTTTGAACCTAGGATGGGCGTTTGTCCTCCTATGTCCCAAATCATCTTCTCAGGATATACATGAATTTTCCCACCTAATTGTGGTTGATATTCAATTATCTTTGTTTTCATTTCTCTAAGTCCACTATAAAAAGCTGAGTAGAGTCCGGCAGGCCCTCCACCAATTATTGTTACATCAAATAGTTCATTCCGTTCCATTTCTTTTCACTCCCTAGTAAAAAGTTAATGATTATCATTCTCAGTTAAATATACACCGATCTCTTTCTATTTACAACCAAAAATTGATGTTGACAATAGTAAAAAAGAATTATAACATTTAGCTATTCGATACTGATAATCATTTTCAACTAATCTAAAGGGAGATTATACAAATGAAAAAAATACTAGTTCCATTTACTCTACTACTGCTGCTAATTATTAGTGCTTGTGGCAATGAATCTACCGAAACAGCGAGCGGCTCAGCTCCTGAAGAAAAGAAATCCGAAACAATCACTTATGAGTCTGAAAATGGCCCAGTCGAGGTTCCTGCTGATCCACAACGTGTTATTTTACTCTCTGGTTTCACAGGGAATGTTATTAATTTAGGTGTAGATGTTGTTGGGGTTGATTCTTGGTCTAAAACGAACCCAACTTTTGAAGAAGAGTTAAAAGATGTTGAAGAAATATCAGATGAAAACTTAGAAAAAATTATTGAATTAGAACCAGATTTAATCATTGGGTTATCAAATATTAAAAACATTGATAAATTAAGTGAAATTGCTCCTACTGTAACGTATACTTGGGGGAAAGTAGATTATTTAACACAGCATTTAGAAATTGGGAAACTTCTAAACAAAGAGAAAGAAGCACAGGCTTGGGTGGATGACTTTAAAAGTCGTGCAGAAGCTGCTGGCACAGAAATTCGAGCAAAAATTGGCGAAGATGCAACCGTAACTGTCATCGAAAGTTTTGACAAGGATCTTTATGTATTTGGTGATAACTGGGCACGTGGAACTGAAATATTATATCAAGCAATGAACTTGAAAATGCCTGATAAAGTAAAAGAAATGGCATTGGAAACAGGCTATTATGCTATATCTGCTGAAGTTCTCCCTGAGTATGTTGGAGATTATCTGATCTTTAGTAAATACTCTAACGCTGATAATTCATTCCAAGAAACTGAAACGTACAAAAATATTCCCGCCGTTAAAAACAATCGTGTATTTGAACTGCAAGGGAATGGCGCTTCCTTCAGTGACCCAGTTACACTGGACAACCAACTAGAATTCTTTAAAGAAGCTTTTTTAAGTAACTAATCTTTCAAGAGAAATTCTTCCTTAGAATTTCTCTTCTTACATTAAACCTAAATTAAACGAAGAAAAGATGAGAGAAGCATGACGAAAGAAACTCGACATTCCATCCCTTTTATTTTTAAATTCATTGCAGGAATCCTTGTACTTGTTAGCATGTTTGTTGTATCCATGGTATTTGGAGCAGCAGATATCTCTTTTAAAGATGTATGGTTATCGCTAACATCTAATGCCACAAACGATAAGATTACGATCATTCGTGAAATCCGTCTACCACGTGAAGTAGCAGCAATTTTTGTCGGCTCTGCATTAGCCACTTCCGGAGCCATTATGCAAGGAATGACAAGAAATCCACTTGCTGATCCGGGCTTACTTGGGTTAACTGCTGGTGCTAACGCAGCACTTGCTGTGACGATTGCCTTTGTCCCTTCAGCTAATTATTTTTGGATTATGATTGCTTGTTTTATTGGCGCTGCTATAGGAGCAATTATAGTATTTGGAATAGGCGCACTAAAAAAGGGTGGTTTTTCCCCTTTCCGAATTGTATTAGCGGGTTCTGCGATATCTGCATTCCTCTATGCAGTTGCGGAGGGAATTGGACTCTATTTCAAGATTTCCAAGAATGTTTCTATGTGGACTGCAGGTGGTCTGATTGGAACTTCATGGAGTCAACTCCAAATTATTATTCCGTTTATTTCGATCGGCCTGCTTATTGCCTTTTTCCTCTCAAGACAGCTAACAATACTTAGCTTAAGCGAAGAAGTTGCAGTTGGACTAGGTCAGAAAACTCTTCTAATAAAAACTGTTCTTTTCATTATTATCATACTCCTGGCAGGAGCTTCAGTAGCCCTTGTTGGTAATATGGCATTTATCGGCTTAATGGTTCCTCATATGGCTCGGGCAATTGTTGGAACCGATTACCGATTTGTCATACCAATGTCTGCTATATTTGGAGCAGCTTTTATGATTCTTGCTGATACAATTGCTCGTAACATTAATGCTCCATATGAGACACCCGTAGTAGCCATTGTTGCGGTGATGGGTATTCCCTTCTTCTTAATCATTGTAAGGAAATGGGGTAAGGCATTCTCATGATTCATTCAGCATTAATAAAAAAGCAACGATTACTTATAGGTATTTTTCTTACACTTATATTCTTAACAATTATTATTGGGATGGGACTTGGCTACTCTTCACTATCTTATGATCGTCTTATTCCAACCCTTCTTGGTCAAGGTACATTTAAAGAGGACTTTGTCTTATTCTCTATTCGCTTGCCACGAATTTTCATTACACTGTTAGCAGGTATGGCACTCGCATTATCTGGTGCCATTCTACAAGGAATCACAAGAAATGACTTAGCTGAACCAGGTATCATAGGTATTAACGCTGGTGCTGGGGCCGCCATTGCTGCTTTCTATTTATTTTTCCCAATCGACTCAGGGTCATTTATTTATATGCTCCCAGTGGTTGCTTTTATTGGATCATTAGTAACTGCCATCTTAATTTATGTATTTTCGTATGACAAAAAGGTAGGTCTTCAACCAGTAAGATTAGTCTTAATAGGTGTAGGGTTTTCAATGGCATTGTCAGGTCTGATGATTGTCCTGATTTCATCTGCCGACCGTGTAAAAGTAGATTTTATTGCTAAATGGCTAGCCGGCAGTATTTGGGGTACCGATTGGCCGTTTATTTTAGCTATCCTACCATGGTTACTTATACTCATTCCCTTTACCCTATATAAAGCCAATCGCTTAAATCTTCTTGGACTAAGCGAGCCTATTGCAGTTGGCGTTGGTGTATCAGTTGAAAAAGAACGAATTATTTTACTTTTAACAGCTGTAGCCTTAGCTTCCTCCGCAGTTTCAGTTACAGGTGGAATTTCCTTTATCGGATTAATGGCACCTCATATCTCAAGAGCCTTAGTGGGACCTAGGCATCAATTAAATATCCCAATTGCTATTTTAATTGGCGGATTGCTGCTTTTAATTGCAGATACAATTGGAAGAAATGTCGTTCAACCTGAAGGGATCCCAGCTGGAATTATGGTTGCGTTAATTGGAGGACCATACTTCGTGTATTTGTTATTAAAGAAATGAGAATTGAAGAGCTTTTGCTACTTCTAAAAAAACTGTATAAGGTCAAAGAAAAACACATGAATTCTTTAACGGGTTCACTTTAGATGTGCAAACATTTAAATAGTAAAGCAATGTCCACGAGATTTCACATATGAAATCTCGTGGACATTTTTATTGTGTATATAGTTTCTTTGGTTTTTTATCTACCTTTCACATATCAGATCAAAAGGTAAATCACGAGGAAGAAATAATTATTAGAATATGATTGAATTTGTTGTGTATTGGTTCGAGCAGCACCCCGATTTGTTTCAATGAAGGACAAAATCCAGCAAGGCATCAAGAAAAGTGTCCTTCATAAAGGCTGTGAAGGACAAAATCCGGTAAGGCATTAATCGAGTAGGAGGCGCGTTACCGCGCCGACCTCTCACACCACCGTACGTACCGTTCGGTATACGGCGGTTCGAAAGTTTATGAAATTACTTTTAG
>NZ_JBHLVO010000044.1:0-28079 GCF_042433335.1 Metabacillus herbersteinensis | reverse complement strand
GTAATTGTTCTCCGATTCTCCTGTTTTTTTCATTATACAAAAAGTACCCTATAGGGCAGACCTTTTTTTAGTGTCTACTCTATAGGGTACAGTTTAATAACTGGTTGACCTTATAATACGAACGGGTGCTTTACTTCAATAAGAAGTAAAGCCTTTTTCATATTCAACAGCAAGAGGAACTTAATGCAAGATCAGCCTTAATATCAAGTAAAGGTCAATCTTAATCTTAACAAAATATTAAAGTTAAGGTTAAGATTAAGGTTGATCAAGCTGAAAATATTTAAGGATGAAAAACCCTGAAGAGATAAAGAAAGACTCGATGTGTTTATTAGATTATTAGCTAAGAACTTGAAGTTGTCGAACAGCTGCTATTGGAGAATGTGTTCATTTTGAGTATACCCTATTTAAACATCAAAACTTTTAATACACGGAATATACGAATCATTTCCAGTTTTATGGAAAAACTAATAAAAAAATAGAAGGGTATTAATTACTAGAGCTTTTGAATCAATAACAGCAACACCAGGGAATCCAAATCAATAAAACAGCTATAAAAGGAGTTTGAACATGGTTAAAAAGTTCACCAATTTACAAGACGATATATCAGTCTTATTTGGAATATACTTTGCTATTCGATTTATTCAAACAAAAGAAGTATATATACAGGTAAACGGATATACGATAAATACGCTTAGTTTGCTCATACTAACAATTGGATTGGTTGCAATAAATAGATCAAGGGATAAGGAAACTAGCAAAGAAGTAAAATCAATAAAGTAACTGTCCTTAAACACAAATTCCTTGAGCAAACGGAATGAGTTATCTCTATAGTAAGTAACAACATAGAACGTTTTTATAAATGAGGGGTATTATTGCACATCTTAATAACGTTATGGGTTTTATTAGCTTCATGGCGTTGGGGAGATTGGAAGAATTTTAAATTATACTATCCAACCATGTTATACATAGCATTATCCAACCTTTTGTATGTTTTTTTTGCTCATGAATTTTTTCATCTATGGGAATTAAAAACAAATATTGGAAATCACGCAACTACTTTTCTTATTCATGCGTTTATAATTAATCCTTTTTCCGCTTTTCTCTTCTTATCCAATTATCCAAGTAAATTTAAAAGCCACCTTTTTCATACATTAAAGTGGATTTTTCTATTTTTAATAGTCGAGGGGATAGGTTACAAATTAGGGAAGATAACTTATCATAACGGTTGGAATTTTTGGTGGTCAATATTATTTATAGTTGTTATGTTTCCTATGCTACGCCTTCATTACGTTAAACCAATATTAACAATATTCCTATCGGCAGTATGCACTCTTCTTCATTTATGGATATTTGATTACATATAATTCGTCAGGAAATCGGCGTTCTTTTAGTTTACCTTACTAGCACCTTACAAATGTTTACTAATCTCGGTAAAACTAATATAAATTTGATAGGTTATCTAATATAAATAATTGGATGAATTTTATAATAAAAAAGTATGGATTAACTTTTTAACCCTGATATAATGATTTATATGTAAAATCACAATATCAAAAGGGTGGGGGATGTGGGGAATACTTCTTGTAGGTATGTTATTAGTGCTGTAGGAAAAGGTGGAGAAACATACTTTACCCATTTTCAAAATCATAAAGAATTAAAAAAATGGATATCTGACAATCAAGAGAAACTTTTACTGAATGAGTTAAAGATCGTAGATAAGAAAAAGAATCCCTTATTAAAATTGTTCTCTTTAAAGAAATAATTTCACCCTGATGAGACGTCATTCTTTTTGAGAATGGCGTTTTCATTTGGTTCTTATTTTTATATATCAAGCTTAAAATCACTTGTTGCTCTGAACATAGCGAGAATACACAGGTTAGTACAAATAAGGGAAGATTCATTTCCTAAGGGTAAAAGAAAAGCCGATGTATTTTATTTGAACCAATCCTTACGCCATATGTGGCAATTTTCAATTAAACTACAAATCCGTCTAACATCAAATAGTATTGTAGATTTTCTATGAATTAATTGATCAGGATAAAATTGCAATAAATGCAAATTTCTTTCTAAAAAAATCAACACTACTTTCACATTATAACTTTTGAAAATGTTTTTCAGTAGATTATTCAATATTGAATTTCATTAAAAAATGGAGAAAAATAAAGGATATTGGCGAATTTATTACATCTACTTGATGAAATGACTTATTTACGCCATTTTTAGGTGTTTTTAGAAGAAATTAAGGTTTTTTCACTCTTTACAACTGAAAATTCCAGGAGTAAGATTACGCCATAAATTAAATTATTCTTTATCGCTGAATCAGTAATGAGCGGGGGAACCAATTCTGTGACATTGTTGTCACTTGGGGTGAATCCTTTACAAGGTAGGGCTACTCTCATGGCCCGAATCCGACAGCTAACTTCGTAAGCGTTAAGAGAGAGGATGTGTAACTGGTGATCGATAAAATCAATTCGACCACGGGGTAGCCCTCTGTGGTCTTTTTTATTCTTTAACAATTTAATGCATTAATATCTTAAATCGCTGAGTCTTTAATGAGCGGGGGAACCAACTTTGTGACATTGTCCTTGGGGTGAATCCTTTACAAGGTAGGGGCTACTTCCATGGCCCGAATCCGACAGATAACCTCGTAAGGGCCACTATTTGGGAACATTAACTGAAGGAGATCTCCTATGGAAGTTAAAAAAATATGAAAGTCTTGATTTTCAGCATACTCAAAAGGTTATGCTAAGAGAAGTCTCCCTTCATACAAAATCTGAGCCTATCTCAGTTAATAGTGAAATAGAGGATATAGTGAATACTTCCTTAAGTCAAAATTTTGTTTCAGTTGTTGATGATTATGGGGTTTTTATTGGAATTATAAGAAGAAGGGAGATCATTGAGCTACTTTCCAATTTATTAGAGAAAAAATTAAGAAGTAGGTGTTATTTACCAATGAGAAACCGTGTAATAAAATTAAACCCCTCGCAGCTTTTATTAATCATGTTCATAAGTTTTATCACTCTTGGAACAATCTTATTAAAAATACCGGCAGCGAGTACTGAACCAATTTCCTGGCTAGATGCACTATTTACTGCGACTTCTGCCATGACGGTGACGGGTTTGGTTGTAGTGGATACAGGTACTGCTTACACATTATTTGGCGAACTAGTGATAGTAGGCCTTATACAAGTTGGCGGACTTGGGATCATGTCTTTTGCTGTACTTATTTATATTATGTTAGGTAAAAAAATCGGGATGAAAGAAAGACTTCTCATTCAGCAATCACTAAATCAAACGTCTTTAGGTGGAGTTATTAATCTGGTACGATATCTATTTATTTTTTCATTTACTATTGAATTTATCGCGATGATTCTCCTATCTATCAGATGGATTCCAGAGTTTGGTTGGTCAAAAGGGATTTATTTTAGTTTTTTTCACTCTATATCTGCTTTTAATAACGCGGGCTTTGGACTGTTACCGGATAGCTTAATGCAATATGTAGGTGATCCAATCATTAATATAGTGATTAGCTTTTTATTCATCATTGGTGGAATTGGTTTTACTGTACTTGTAGATTTAAAACACAAGAAAAGGTTTAAAAAATTATCTTTACATACAAAGTTAATGCTTGTCGGCTCATTTGTAGTGAATATTATCGCGATGTTATTTATCTTCTTTGTTGAGTATTCAAATCCGAAAACACTAGGTGGATTAGATTGGGCAGGAAAGTTATGGGGATCTTTTTTCCAGGCTGTTGTCCCTAGAACAGCAGGTTTTAACTCTTTGGATATTGCTAGTCTAAATGAACCAACTATCTTATTTATTATTATCCTAATGTTTATAGGAGCAGGGAGTGCTTCAACAGGAGGTGGAATTAAATTAACCACTTTTCTAGTCATCATCTTTAGTGTTATAAACTACATAAAAGCAAAAGATGAGATTGTAATTTCAAATAGATCAATAAGTCAAACATCAATACTAAAGGCTTTGGCAATAGCTACAACATCGATTGTTTTTATCTTATTATGCCTAATTATACTGACAATAACTGAACAAAAACCTTTTTTAATGATCTTGTTTGAAGTTGTGTCGGCATTTGGAACCGTGGGGTTATCTATGGGGATTACTGGGACACTGACAAGTATAGGAAAATGTATTATAATCCTTGTCATGTTTTTTGGTAAACTTGGGCCGTTGACCCTTGCTTATACTCTTGCAAAACCTGATAAAGCCAAAATAAAATATCCAAAAGAGGATGTATTAACTGGATAATTGCAAAAAGCACTCAGATTAATCTGGGTGCTCGTTTATTATTAGTTTTTTTGTATAAGACTATTAATATTAAATCCACAGTATAGGTAGGGAGCAAAAAAATGAGTGGGAACAATCTAAATAACGTACTAGTTATAGGTTGGAACAGTTGTTCATTTCAAGTGATAAATTTTATAAACTCAGTAAATAACGATGCTAAGATTACTTTACTAGATAATGCAATTGAGGAGTATCCACTTCCCTTTGTAAAATTAATAAAAGGAAATCCTACTGATAGAAAAAATTTAATTGATGCTAATATACATTCTGCAGAATATATCATTATTACAGCTAACCAACAAAAGACTGAACGAGAAGCCGATGAACAAACTCTTATTAATCTTTTAACTATAAGAACAATGAACGAGAAAGCCTATTGCATTGCACAAACATTGTTAAGGAGAAATATTCAACATGCTAAAAATGTGGGTGCAGATGAAGTAATATTTACAAACGATATAATCGGTAGAATGTTAAACTTTTGTGTCTTAAAAAAGTAAAAATAACAGATGTATATACTAAGCAGATAACTAAAAGGAGTAGTGATGTGAGAATCAATAATAACATGCCTGAAATGTATCTTTTTCTACTATTTATAGCAATTGGGGTGATTGCTAGTGGATTAGTTGGTTTTTATGAACTTTTTTATATACGAGATTCTCACAATGGGAACTTATTTAAAATTTTCGGTCTAGTAATAGGATTTGTATTATTAAAAATCTATTATAAAGAAGAGAGGAAAAGGAACCTTGATAATAAAGAGAAAAAGAAACAAAACTCTGTTTAAATTATAATTGAAGACAACGTTAACATATTAATACGATAAATTTTTATGATCGGCAATTAAAATCACAACATTAATTAGATATTTTATGCAGATTCTAAAATGGAGGAATTAATATGTCAAAACAATTTGTGGTTTTTGGTTTAGGTCGCTTCGGAGGAAATCTAGTCAAAGAATTTTATGAAATGGGCGTTGATGTGCTAGCTATAGACAAAAGTCAAGATAAAGTAAACGAATTTGCGAAATATGCTACTCATGTAGTTGTCGCAAATGCTATTGATGAGCCTACGTTAAAGCAATTAGGTGTAAGAAATTTTGATCATGCCTTTGTATCCTTTGGAGATGATGTTGAAGCCAGTATTCTTACTAGTTTGCTTCTTAAAGAGTACGGAATTAGTCAAGTATGGGCAAAAGCTCAAAATGAATACCATCAAAAAGTCTTAGAAAAAATAGGAGTGGACAAGGTCATCCATCCAGAGAGAGATATGGCAAAAAGAATTGCCCATCATATTGTCTCAGATAAAATTATTGATTATATTGAGTTGTCCAAAGACTATAGTGTTGTTGAAATCATTGCTACTGATAAAATACATAATAAATCTTTATTGGAGTTAGATATAAGAGCAAAATTTGGTTGTAATGTTGTTGGTATTCAAAGAGGAGAGGAAATTAATGTTTCTCCTTCTGCTGAAGAAAACATTTTAAAAGGAGATGTCCTAATAGTAATGGGACAAAACCAAGATATAGCAGAATTTGAGTCGGAAGGGGTTTGAGATGTGATGATTTTTCATAATTATCAGTTTTAAATAAGAATGAAAAGTTAAAAAACAACCTTTCAGAAGGACACAAAGATATTACACAGATTTGTGAAGATTGTGGAAATCATTGTTTACAACACCCCGATGAACAATCGCAAAGATTGCCAAGAACTCGGCCTTTAAAGCCTTGCATGATTATTATAAAAATCGGCCAGATAATCCATTAAAGAAAATGCAGTCCCTAATAGCCTTGTGTTATAAATTAATACGTGTTTTATTTACGATTGGTACAAAACAATGTGATTTTAGTGAAGACAGAATGTTAAAGGATATTCCTCATATAGCACAATTACAGAACGCGGCTTAGGATTAATCTTGTAAGTTATTAATCACGGTTTTATCTAGGTTTATGTATTTAGACATTTGAAGCACGGATTAGTCAGTATATCAACTAAAGTACGGGCAGCATCACTGACATCCACCTCATGGAAAGGTTGGACGAAGGAATTTTGGAGCATAGACTCTG
Organism: Metabacillus herbersteinensis; assembly: GCF_042433335.1. Lineage (NCBI taxonomy): Bacteria > Bacillati > Bacillota > Bacilli > Caryophanales > Bacillaceae > Metabacillus > Metabacillus herbersteinensis. The sequence continues at coordinate 21,700 of NZ_JBHLVO010000044.1, read as the reverse complement.
TGAGACATGGGAGGGTTGACCTCCATGAGACATGTGGAAATCCACCAGTGCGACCATATTTTTACTAGGTATCCATTTTTTGTATAAAAATAGTTAGGTAGCTATGGTTCTTTTTACACTTTAGTTCCAAAATTGCCCTCAGTTTCAACTTAAATCCATAACGCAATTGTCTAACTAAAATAGATTCAAGATGAAATTATGAGGAAAAACGAAAAATCCCTTTTTTTCAAAACATGTTCTTTTCTTTTGTTCGTTTATCAAGATTAATAACATTGTTTCAATTAAGTTTTATTTCAAAGCTACACTTGTACCAAAATCTAATCGTTGTAAATCCGCATTTTCCTGATTGGACCCCTACAAGCAAATTTCCTTCAACTTATCGACCTGGTATCCATATAACTTTAAAATAAGAGAAATTTTTAACCCCATTCGAAAGGATATTCCTCCTCGGAGATCGTATTATCCATAGTATCAATAGAATGTTATTCTATGAATTCAAGAAATTAATTTCCTTTAATATCAAGACTTCGAAGGGAGTCTCCGAATTACTCAAAGGAGTTTAAATTGATAAGAAGGGGGTCTTATAATGACTACATTTATGAAGCCTTATAGAATTAAAGAAGTTTCAAGAATGATAGATATTCCAGAAGGGACTCTGAGACAATGGGAATCTGACTTTGAAGGAATTTTGAACATCCCACGAGATGAAATTGGCCGCTATTATACGGATTTTGAAATCGAGATATTGAAGCGCATAAAATCAATGAGGGATAAAAATATTCCGAAAAAGATGATCAAAGAGTTGTTTGAAGCAAAAAAACAAACAGATGATGCTTCTCTAACAGAGTTACAACCTTCTGTCCCACAGATGCAACAAAATGAAGCTATCGAAACTTTATTAAGCATTAAAGAAATGATGGCGAATATCAAAGAATTTAAAGATGTTCTAAAACAAGAGATTCGTGAAGAAGTAAAAAACGAAATTCGAAAAGAAGTCATTGAAGAGGTTCGAAGGGAGATTGCTATTGGTTCAGAGGCTCAACAAAGGCTTTTAGAATCTGGTAACAAAGAAACCTCTGAATACCTCGGAAGTGTCTCTAAGTCTTTGGAACAAATGGAGAATAATTATAAATCAGAACTGAAGAGACGCGACGAGGTGCTAATTGAAAACATGAGATTAATGCGAGAACTCCAGGAAAAGAAAAAAAAAGAGTTCTTGGCAATTTTGGAAATAAAACAGTAGAGGAGGGAATTCTATGCCACATAAAGTTACCTTAACAGGAAAATCAGTAAGTTCACTACGTCAGAAAGGAGCCTATTACACCTTCGATATGGAGGAAAAAGGTTCAGATGGATCTCCAAAAGGGCTGCCAAATGGTTCAACCATTACCTATACGGTTTTCATAAATGGGAAACAATTAAAAAAAGCCGGAATCACCGAAGAAACGATCAAGGAACAAAAACTCATGATTCAAGGCGAGCCAACATTAGACATCCCTGTTGATGAGTGTCCAGGAGAAATCGGGATCATCTGTTTCCAAGCTTCGATCCTTCCTGAAAAGGAAAAGAAGACACCGGTTGAACCAGTAAAAAAAGAAGAAAAACCAAAAGGTCCAGAAGGCACAGAGGATTTTGTTTCACTTGAAAACATCATCGTTCCTGAAGCATTTTTGAACTCAACGCCTAATCCTGAGAAAACACAACAAGTCATAGACTATGTCAAACGGACAGGCTACTTAGATGAACCAATTATGATTAACCGAGAGACGAAGATCCTCACAGACGGCTACAGACGCTATATCGTGGCTAAAAAGGTTGGAATCGACTTAGTCCCTGTTGCCTACGAAAAGTAAGCATAGAACGCTTAAAATCACATTTCTTTATACAGGATTTTATGCAAAAAATGAGAGATTCCTAGAAAACAAAGAAGTCGGAAACCCTTGATAGGTCTAGAATGTTTAAAAACCTGCATACCCGATAAAAAACGAACAGACGCAAAACCCAGGGTTATCAAGGGTTTTGCGTCTGTTTCTACTGTTGATAATACTCGATTATGTTAACTAAAAATGTATAGAGTATTCATGTAATACTTTGAGATCTTGTTCAACGAACTAGCAGTTTAGTTGCTTTGGAAGGCAGAACGTTTTTTTCTTATTTTTCCAACCACTAATAATAAAAGTGGGAGGAAAAAACAAATTGTTAAGGAATAAAGTGGCCACGTTTTAGTATCAAATTCATTAAAATGTACAATATCCGGATGTGAAAAGATGGCAAAGGTTATGATTAAAAATGCTAATGGAAAAAGGAGAATTTTATAATTTTTTAATCCAAGTACTTGAGCTAATCCAAGAGTGAGACCATAATAGCAAATCGTCAGCTTAAAATATATTGTAAGAATCCAAATAATCCCAACAATAACTTCGATTCGCTCTAAAAAATTTCCAATGCTGATTTTCTTGCCTAATATATAAGATGGATAGGATTGCCTTGCGCTAATGTCTGCACCCAATACTAAAATACTGAAAATAATTATTATGGTTAGGACGATGCCTCCAATTATTGTTCCTATATAAAAAGCTTTTTTCATTTTAGCCTTTTCGGTAACAAATGGTGTAATCATTAAAAATATAAGAAGCTGTAAATAGGGGTTTCCCAAACTATGATATATGCCATTAATAATTGGTTTCATACCTTCTCCGAAAATAGGTTGAACATTTTCAAATTTACTTTCAGGTAAAAGAAATAAGAATACTAGGAAAAGCAGCACTATGATCCAAGGGAAAAAGATTACCGCCGTACGACAGATCACTTCTAATCCTAACCGTACACCGATTAAACTAGTTAATAAAAACATGGTCATAATCATTTGGATAGGTGTTTCAACCATTATTTGTGTCGTAAAAAAATCTCCAATTTCTCTAATTAAAGCAGAAGAAATGTAATAAAAATAAAAAAGAAATAGCAAAGATGCGATTTTGCCAATCCATTTTCCAAAGACTTTTTCATTACATTCGACATAAGTCATGGAAGGATAAAGGGAGGTTAACTGGTTATATAATAAAATAAAACTTAAACTGATGAGAATAGTTAAGACAGTTGCAATCCAGGCATCCTGTTTTGTTATTGCTGCAAGTGAAGCAGGTACAACAAGTATCGAACTTCCAATCGTAAATATGATGACTAATATATGAAATTCACCAGCATTAATTTTTCCTTTTTCGAGCATGATTGCCTCCAACATTATTAGTTAATATTTAGTATCCCAATAATTTCCTATATTTATTAATAATGAGTATCCCCTTTACTCAGAATGATGTTTATCAAGAACTAATGTTTGGTAATAATGTTTACTAACAATTGTTCTTGAAAGGGTGTTTAGTATGTCCAGATACCAACAAATGAGTCTGATTTCTTTCCAAAAACAGTTTTCGACCGAAGAAGCTTGTCATGACCATCTATTTACATTGAAGTGGTCGAGCGGCTATTTTTGTGAAAAGTGTGGTCACGATGCGTATTTTGAAACAAAAACGCGTAAGCACAAGCTTTATGAATGCAAAAAATGCCGTTACCAATCCACTGTCACCGTCGGAACCGTGATGGAGAAAACAAGAACTGCCTTAACAAAGTGGTTCTTAGCCATCTATTTGATCGCTCATGATAAACGTGGTGTTTCTGCGACAAGACTTTCTGAAGAACTTGAAGTGTCGTATAAAACAGCCTGGCTTATGCTGCATAAGATTCGCCAAGCTATGAGAAAACGTGATGCAGAATACTCATTAGCTGGTATTGTAGAGCTAGATGATGCTTTCTTTGGTGCGCCATCCGAAGGTGGAAAACGCGGGCGTGGAACAGACAAAACAAAGGTATTAATAGGATTATCCTTAAACCAAAAGGGACATCCACTCTATCTGAAAATGGAGATCGTCCCTAACATTAAAGCAGAAACCTTGATTGGTTTTGCCGAAAAAAGCATCCAACCTGGGTCAACGATAAGTAGTGATGCTTATCATTCCTACCGAGCGCTTGATGGGTTTGGATATAAGCACGAGTACCAAGTTTATAATGCCAAAGAAACTCCAGACCATTTAAACTGGTTACACACTGTCCTTTCGAATGCAAAAGCATTTGTTGGTGGAACGTTCCACGGACTTGACTCTAAGCATCTCCAATCCTATTTAGACGAATTTTGCTATCGATTTAATCGAAGAAAATTCAAAGGAGAATGGTTTAGCCGTTTAGTAACATTGTGTGCATCAACAAGGACAATTACTTATTCTGAGCTAGTGGGATAATCATTTTTATTAATTAAACTACGAGTGGATATAGGTCAATTAGCAGTATAAAAAGAATCTTCGATTTGAAGATTCTTTTTTCATTCCGATAACATCTGTTATGTGAACTAGATTTGTATGACGTATTCATGTGATTCTTTGGGATCTTGTTCAACGGAAAGGTTAGTGAAAGATGCGATAAATATTTGAAAAATACAACGATACCCTTTAATAGATTTATTGTGGAGGGTATTACAAAAAGATTATAGAATAACTATTAAAAGCATAATGACAATTAAATAAAATGGGGTATAAGAATGCTGAAAATAGCAAAGTTTATTGGTGTTATTGGTTCTATCGGTAGTCTTCTATTAGTTACTGTCTTACTTTTCTTTAATCCCTATGATAGTGGATTTAAAATGGATGTTTTATTAAACTTTTTCGCAATGTCAATTCTTCCTGGAATTGTTGCTCTTATGTCATCGCTACGTGCAAAACCAAAGTTCTTATTTATTTCTTTTATTTGGTCTCTGCCAATAGGCTTTTATTTAACGGGTACACCAGGTATTTTTAAATGGATACTCGCTGGTTCAGCATTATATTTGGTTTCTGGTATTTTGATGGTGATATCAAAGAAAAAGACGGATAAAAAACAATCCTTGTTCAACTAACGCAGGTTTATTGAAGAAATATATAGATGTTATTGATATTCCAAATCTGATTTATGCACTAGTTCAACTATGTAATTACTCTTTAACGCTTTTATTTCATAATAACCTGATTCGTACTTATGTAGAATTATATATTGTGTTCCTTTATACATAACTGTTTCTTTTGTCATATTTTGTCACCTCTTGTCACCTCGAAGATTTTACCTATTTTAACATGTATCTATTTGTGAATATGTAAAGATTACGTAAATTTATTGATTCATTAAGAAAACCTGATTTATTTGCCTTGTTCCATTAACGTGAAACTTAGTTCAATAAGCAGTAAAAAAGGATCTTCCAAGTCGAAGATCCTTTTTCATTTCCTATAATTAAGGGTTATGTTAACTAGATTTGTATAAAGTATTCATGAGTTCTTTGGGATCTTGTTCAACTAACTAGGCAGTTTAGTTCAAAAAAAAACCACCTATACGGTGGTTTCAGGAGTACTGTTAAACTTGGAAGATGCATTCATTATATGTGGGCAATTTTAATGTGTACCAATTTATGTAAGATTAATAGGATACATTAATACTAGGATAAAGGATGGCTTTAGTAGAATAAGCAGTATAAAAGGATTTACAATCGAAGATCTTTTTATACTGCTTATAAGTAGACGTTATGTGAACTAGGTTTGTATAAGCATTCATCTGATACTTTGGGATCTTCTTTAACTAACGGTAGCAGAATAGTTGAAGAAGATAATGAAAAAAGAGACTAAATTTTAGCATTAGTCCCTTTTTTGCGTTTCGATGGATTTTTCAGTTGTTCATTTATATTTTTATCCTATTCTGGAGATATTATTCTTTGATGGATTGAATAGGAGGTTGTTATTTTGGAAAATAGTCACGATCATATTAAGTTAACATCAGGAGAACTAGCAGTTTTATGGGGTTCCTATATGAATGATTCATTAGGGATTTGTACGATTTCTTATTTTTTAAAGGATGTGGAAGATCCAGATATTCGTTCTACTTTAGAATATGCTTCGGATCTAGCGAAAAAACATATTGAAGTTGTAACAGATATTTTTAAAGAGGAAAAAATCCCTATTCCAACGGGTTTAACAGAGCAAGATGTCAATTTAAATGCTCCAAGGCTTTATCCAGATACGTTTATGCTTTATTACATTCAAAATATGGGAGCAACGGGGATAAATAGTTATAGTATAGCATTGCCAAATGCAGCTAGAATGGATATTCGCGAATTTTATACATCTTGTATGGGTTCATCTTGTGAACTTTATAATCGGGCCTCGAATGTTCTTCAGGAAAAAGGTCTCTTTATTCGTTCTCCTTATATTCCTTATCCAAGCCAAGGTGAATTTGTTCATAAACAGCATTTTTTAGCAGGATGGATGGGGGAACAAAGACCTTTAACTACGATTGAAATTTCATTTTTATTTTTTAATCTATACAGAAATTCACTTGGAAGTGCTTTGTTAACGGGATTTTCTCAAGTTGCTCAGTCTAAAGAAGTTCGTCGATATATAGTGCGTGGGGCTGAAATTTCAAAGCATCATAGTGCCGTTTTTTCCAAATTTTTAAGTAATGATAACCTTCTTACTCCAATGACTTGGGATATCATGCCGACAACATCAACAGAACCGCCGTTTTCCGATAAGTTGTTGATGCTTCATTCAACTGCACTGAATAATGCAGGAATTGCGTATTATGGTGCAAGTTTGGGAGCATCATTGAGAAAAGATCTGGCAGCAGCTTATAGTCGTTTAGTGATAGAAGTAGGAGAATTTGCAGTAGATGGAGTAAATATTATGATTGATAATGGCTGGTTAGAAAAACCATTTTCAGCACCTAATCGAAACAGTTTAGCAAAGGGTTAGAATCAAATGGGATCAATGCTTGGAGAAATACATTTATACGGTAAATTCGAAGGAGTTAATCCTTCAGGGATGAAATATTTTTTTTGAATGACCATTATTGTGCTAACGGGTGCTTTAGTTGAACAACACAGCCAGAAAATGAACAAACTTTTATATGAAAAGTGAACTCATAAAAATATGATTAGAGCCTGTTTTGATCAATCTTTTTTCAAAACAGACTCTTTTATTAGCACTATCAACGGTTGTTCGCAGGTTTTTTTCTGATTTCCACATATAAAGTTGCCTTAGGCACACCAGTTAGTGTCACGATGTCTTTCACACTTAATCCATTCGTGTTTCTACTATTATATAATCGTAGGGCTTCTTCTATATTTCTTCTCGGTTGTGAAGGTCGACCCATGTGTTTACCTCTTGACTTTGCTCTTTCTCTACCTTCAGATGTTCGTTCAACGATTATATCTCTTTCAAACTGCGCAAAAGAACCTAAAACATTGAATAATAGAGATTGTAGAGGGTTTGCTGTTTCATTGACCTTAAAAGATAAATTATCTTTGATAAAATGAATATCAACTTGTTTTTCTTGCAGTGTTTCTATTATTTTATTTAAATCAATAATCGATCTTGCCAAACGATCTATTTTTGTCACCATCATTGTATCTCCAGGTCTCACAATTTCTAATAACTTCTTTAGCTCTTCTCTATTTTTAGTGGTCGTGCCAGTAATTTTTTCTACATAGATACGTTCGCAGCCATTTTCTTTTAAGATTTCTTCTTGAGATGCTAAATCTTGACCAACTGTACTGACTCTCGCATAACCAATTTTCATTTTTAAGCTAATGCAACAGAAAAGTTCAAAGAAGTATATGATCGTTGGAAAGCAGGAGAGATGACAGCCGTTAAAGCGATGGGAGAACTAGACGTTAAAAAGACATCCTTTTATAAGTTGGTTAAAGAATACGAAGAGATTTAAAAAGAAGGACTATATAATAGATGAAACACGTTAAAAGGAGTATCTGCGTATTCAACAATCGGGACATTTAATTGAATAAGAATCTCAAACAAAATTGGATATTTAAATTAACATTAGTATGGGGTAGCGTCAGGAAACCGCATAATCCTGATGCTACCCTCTATATAAACTTACCCATACTAAAAGAGTAAAAAGTTATTTGGAGTAATATGATTTTTTCTACTGTCAATTAAAGCAATACAGTGAGCCAATCGTTCTACCCCTAGTTTAATTTGACTCTCGTTCACTTGAGAGATGCTTAATCGAAGGAGATTTTCATTTTTATATTCTGGTAAAAACATTCTAGAGGCATCATCAACATATATATGCTGCTCGTTTAGCATATGAACTACCTGTTTTGCTGTCACATTCTCGGGCAAACTGATGGATAGATAGAATCCTGAAGTCGGTTTAGAAAAATGAGTATTAGCCGGTAGCAATAATTCACATGCTTCTTTAAGGATTTGCATTTTAGTACGGTATACCTCTTTTATTTTTTTGAGATGGCTATTAAACATACCACTTTTTAAATAGATTTCTAACGCACCTTGTGAAAGTGCTGAACTATTAAAATCCGAACTAAATTTATATCGTAAAAAATTGTTAATCATTAATGTAGGAAGAACGACAGAAGCAATCCTTAACCCTGGGAGGAAAATTTTCGAAAAGCTTTTAATATAAATCACTCTCCCGGAAGGATCAAAAGAAAATAAAGGATCTGATTTTGCATTTGGGTCAAGGTCTCCTAAAAAATCATCTTCCACTATATATACATCGTATTTTTCAGCTAACTCAACGATTTTTTTCTTTTCGCTATTCGAGTAACAATGTCCAAGTGGATTGTGAAATCTCGGGATAATATAGAAAAATTTTATCTCATTATTTCGAAAAATGTATTCCAGACGATCAAGATCAATGCCTTCCATCGATAACTCAATTCCTAAAGTAGTAGCTTGTTGTAGATTGATGGACTCAATGAATCCGAAATAAGTAGGCTGCTCAATTAGAATATTGTTTTTTCCATTTGGAAACGGCATAGAAACTAATAAATTAAGGGCTTGCTGCGAGCCAGAAACAACGACTACTCTTTCAGGTTGAGTGAACACCTGTAGATTCTGCAAATATTTCACTAACTGTACTCGTAATGAGTAAAGCCCTTGTTGATCAGAGTATGTAAAAAGCTCTTCTTTATATTGTTCAATTGCTTGATTCATACAATGTTGAAATTCAACATAAGGCATAACGTTTTTATCTGGACCAGCAGACAAGAAATCAATCACGTCATTTTCATTCGTGGCATTTTGAAATTCATTCACAACAAAGTAGCCACTTTTAGGAACAGAATAAATTAAATGCTCTTTTTCTAGTTCTTCGTATGCTTTAATGACCGTATTTTTGCTACATGAAAAATGCTCAGATAGCTGACGAACAGAAGGGAGTTTACTCCCTGCAATAAGCGATCTATCTGCTAGCTGAAGCTTAATTTCTTCCATTATCTTAATATATTTTGAGCTCATATATTGATCCTCCTCTAACTGTACCAGGACAGATAGATAAAAAAATGGTTTATTTTCATTGTGTGTACCAATTATTATTTAAATTATATCAGAACTATTTTTTAAGAAAAGTAGAAAATGGTACAGATGTGATACAAAATAATAAGATTGGGAGTAGTATAAGATGCAGAGAGAAACCAGAGAGAAATTTGGATTATTGTTAGGATTAGTAGGTGTCATTTGTTTTAGCTTAACACTCCCTGCTACAAGTATTGCAGTAGAGTATTTTGGGACTACGGTCGTCGGTTTAGGAAGAACAGTTGTTGCTGCTATTTTAGTAGCTGTGGTATTGATCGTTCGAAAAGAAAAACTACCTTCTCCAGGCCAATTCAAAAGTCTACTTATTGTTGCTGTTGGTGCAGTTTTAGGATTTCCTCTCCTCACTTCTTGGGCAATGGATTCCTTGCCTGTTTCTCATGGAGCTGTGGAATTAGCCCTGTTACCGTTAGCAACAGCCGGATTTGCTATATTTAGAGCAGGTGAAATCCCTTCTCTCAAATTCTGGATTTCAAGTATAATCGGCTCTTTAGCTGTCATTATGTATGCACTTCATCTTGGATTCGGTCAATTGCAATTTGCCGATTTAGCTTTACTAACAGCAGTGATTATACTGGGACTTAGTTACGCAGAAGGGGGGAAATTAGCGAAAGAATTAGGTAGCTGGCAAGTGATTGCTTGGGCAATTATGATCGGTGCTCCATTTTTCATTATTCCAGTTGGGCTAAACCTTACAACTGAAATGCTCCATGCCCCAATACATGCTTGGGTTAGTTTTATTTATCTCGCAGTGGTTAGTCAATTTCTAGCATATGTTGCTTGGTATAGCGGAATGGCTATGGGCGGAATAGCAAGAGTTAGTCAGATTCAATACTTACAACCATTTTTGATGATTCTATTTGCAACAGTATTTCTAGATGAATCCATCACATTTTTCACTCTTGTAATAGCAGTGATTGTTGTCTTTTCTGTTATATTAGGCAAAAATGCTCACATTTCAAAAAAGGAGCTGTATCAGAGAAAAACTAACTGCATATTCAATTGAGATAATTATATAATTAAATATGAAATGGGTTGAATCGTATGGCATATAGCTTATGGAACGACCGAATTGTATTAGATGAAGCAGTTGTCATGAATAAAGAGGATTGTGGTTAAAAAACAGTTATCTTATAGAGAAATTATAAATTTAATGATAAGAAAAGATTCTAAGAGGAGAAAAAACATGTATATTCCTGGACATTTTAAAATTAAAGACGAAACACTTGCCTTCGACATTATAAAGGAACATAGTTTTGCGACTCTTTTTTCTCAACATAATGGAATGCCTTTTGCGACTCATTTACCGTTAATTTTGAACAAGGATAATTCATACTTATATGGACATTTGCTCGTCCTAATCCTCAGTGGAAAGATATCAAAAATCAAACCGTCTTAGCTATTTTTCATGGTCCACATTGTTATATTTCCCCATCTTGGTATGAGACGAATAAAGCAGTACCAACTTGGAATTATGTGACCGTTCATGTTTACGGAGAAGTCAAACTGCAAGAGGATGAACATGAATTAATGAGCTCCCTACATGATATGGTATCGAAGTACGAAGCTCCTGACAGTTCATACAGTTTGCAAGATGTAGATGCTGAGTTTCTCGCTGGTATGAACAAAGGAGTTCAAGGATTCAAAATAAAAATTAACAAAATAGAAGGGAAAGCAAAGTTAAGTCAAAACCATCCATTGCAGAGACAAGAGTTAATTGTTAATCAGTTGGAACAGATTCCAAATACAGATGAGCAACAGATTTCATTATTAATGAAATCAAACCTAAAAAAATAACGTTGAATGTTACTGCACTAACGGGAGTGTTGATCCAATAAATTTTAACGCTCTTTTTGTTGAACTTCTTTTAGATCAATTCGGTGACGGAGTATATGAGGTAATAAAAGTTTATGAGAGAGAAGTGTTTACATTAAACACTTAAGTGTGCAGGGGGACGGTTCTCTTGCTTCTCCTAAAAGTGGAAGGAAGCATAAGAACAGTCCCTTTGATTCACTTTATTTTCAGTGTTTCCATTATTTCACTCTATATATTTCATATTCTAATAAATCTAACTTGCTAGTCCATCTAAATCCAGAAAGTTCTGGTAACAGGTCTCTATGATGACCCCAATTAAGGATATGTATGTTTTGTAGTTCAATATCTGGGAGAGAGGATATACTTCTAGAATTATAGGCTGGTTTGTGAACATAAATTAATAATCGTTCTGCAAGATCTATTTCTTTAGACCATGTTTTTTCTGATGGATTATGTGAGCCATGTAATCTACCAACATATATTTTGGTATTTTTTGAATCATTTGTGTCTAGCCAGTTCTCTTGTCGAAGATAATTAGTAAACAATATCTGCAATAACTATACTGACAAGATTGGGCGAATTAAAGAGAGAGAGGTTCGATCTTGGGACAATTCTATGCAGTATATGTATCGGGTGCTGAGCGACCAAGAGATCCCCAATAATGCTGGTGTTGCGATAGAGTTTAAAATTCCTCATACCTCTAGAAGAGTGGATTTCCTTATTTCTGGTTCTGATCAAGATTCTCGTCAATCTGTGGTGATTGTAGAGCTAAAGCAGTGGGGGAGCATTGAGAAGATTGAAGGTAAAGAGGTTGTTGTTAGAACGGCGATGAACAAAGGGATGGTCGAGACCACTCATCCATCCTATCAAGCCTGGTCATATCATATGCTGCCTTGATTAAAGATTATAATGTGAGCGCACAGGAAGAGGGCTTGGGGCTTTATCCTTGTGCCTATTTACATAACTATCTTAATTTAGGTGATAATGATCCTTTAACTGATCCTATTTATGATTATTACATCAAACAAGCTCCTGTTTTTTCGGTAGATATTGACTGGTCTTTTTAAATTTGATGAAAAATCAACACTTATCGCTAACAGAACCAAAACTAATAAGAAAATGATCGATTCTTCACTCAACATGACAAAAATGTCACTTTAGATGTTGTTATATCGATGGTTGGCGGGTAAATTAGTCGGTATAGTATGGTGGTGAAGGAGGTCGAAACAATGACTAAAATTATACAAACAAAGAACTTATCAAAATCTTACGGAAAAACACAAGTCTTAAAAAGTATTGATTTGACAATTGAACAAGGGGAATTCACCGCGATTATGGGGCCATCTGGCTCTGGGAAAACGACATTAATGAATACACTCTCAACGATTGACACCTTTAATGGAGGGGATGTTTGGATCGAGGGAAAATCGCTGTTAGATTTGAAAAAGAAATCCTTACGAGAATTCCGCCAAAAACGCATGGGATTTATTTTTCAAGATTACAACTTACTGGATACATTAACGGTGAAAGAAAATATCCTGCTGCCGCTCTCGTTACAAAAAACACCTGTCGCGGAAATGGAGCAGCGATTAGCGAAATTGATTAAAGCGTTAAATATTGAATCGATTTTACATCAATATCCGTCTGAAATTTCCGGTGGGCAAAAACAGCGCACGGCCGCAGCACGGGCGCTCATTACCAATCCAGCGATTGTGTTTGCTGATGAGCCGACGGGTGCGCTTGATTCCCGATCTGCTACCCAGCTGCTAGAACAAATTCAATTGCTCAATAAAACATTTAAGACAACAGTTCTGATGATTACCCATGATTCGTATGCAGCAAGCTACTGCCAGCGCGTGGTTTTTCTTCGTGACGGAAAAATCGTCAATGAAATGTTTAAAGGAGAGCAAACGGAAAAAGAATTTTTCGATCGCATATTAACGATTCAAAGTGCTTTAGGGGTTGACCAGCGATGAACTTAGTTGATTTATCATGGAGGAATATGAAGCGGAACTTCCGTTTGTATACCATATATTTCATTTCCATGCTTGTCGGGGTTGTCATTTACTTTACCTTTTCCGGTTTAACGTTTAACGAGGACGTAGTTGCAGCCATTCAAAATAAAGAAAACTACAAAATGGTTATTTCCATTGCCTCGGTTATCGTCTTTTTGTTTATTGTGTTCTTTATTTTGTACGCGAACTCCTTTTTCATGAAGCAGCGAAGAAAAGAATTTGGTATGTATTTACTTTACGGGATGAAAGAAAGACAAGTTGCCACAATGGTCTTTTTTGAAACGTTATTCTTGAGCGCCATTTCTGTATCCAGCGGTATCTTAATCGGTGGACTACTATCGAAATTTTTCGGTATGGTATTAATGAACTTAATGAACTACAATGACGACATTTCTTTTGCTTTTCCACTTGAAGCAATCCTCTCAACAATTCTGTTATTCGCTTTATTAATCGGCATTATTACGATTCAAAGTTATTTTAACGTCCGTCGTGTGCAGTTAGTTGAATTGTTTCATGCAAAAGAAAAAATGGACAAACCGTTTAAATTTTCTTTTGGCTTGGCACTATTGTCGATCATACTGATTATAGGATCCTATTACACGATTACTCTTTCGGGAGATACAGACATATGGAAAGAGCATAAAAAGGAAACATTAATTGCGACAACAGTGGCATTGATTGTTGGAACTTATTTATTTTTCCGCCAGTTTTCCGGTTGGGTTTTACAAAAAATGAGTTATAGTAAAAATTATTTGATTGGTAACAAAATGTTATGGATTTCCTCCCTGCGTTTTTCGATTCGAGGAAATACAATAAACTTTACGTTTAATTCACTGATTAGTGCTGTTATTATCTTTGCGGTTGGATTTATTGCAGTAGATTACGCCGTGAAAGCTGACGTTGTAAAAAAAGAATATCCAAACCATTTTGCCTTTTCGACGCAAGATGACGAAACACAAAAACAAATTGAACAAATAATGAATGACTCACATCCCATTATTGGTCATGAAACCATTACGGGAATTCAATCAGAGAAAATCCCTAATCGGAAAACATTTTTTAGCTATCCCGAATATTACACAGAGGAGTTTTACCTTTTCCCTGAGTCACAATTAAATGCGATTGTCGATTTACGTGGAGTGGGTGAAAAAGTAGATTTAGAAGGGGAAGAAGCCATTGTTCTAACAAGAGGATTAGATGAACCAACAAAATATAAAAGTCCTCTGCCTGAATTGACCGTTTTAGCAGACCATACATTTCGTGTAGTCGAAAAAATACGATACCCGTTGTTAAGTGTCCCAACGAGTCCGAGTGAAGAGTCAACCGGTCCGCAACCTTCTGGACTCGTGATTTCAGACGAAGCATTTGCGTCTTTAAAAGAAAATCATACCCTTTCTTCCTATGAAATATATCAAATCAAAGATCCGAATATAGCCAATGACGTATCACGAAAAATATACGATATCGTGATGAAAACAGAAGGATCCTATTATTCAGCCTATGTAGATTCGTATTCACTTAATACGGAGTCGTCATCTTTAGTATTGTTCTCCGTTGCGTTTTTTGAGGTCATAGCCTTGTTTGCATTAGGAAGTGTCATTTACTTTAAACAGCTGCGCGAAGCGACAGAAGAGCGAGAACACTACGCAATTCTACGAAAAATGGGAGTTGACGATAAAGAAATAAAAAAGATTATTCGGAAGCAATTGCTGTTCGTATTTTTACCGCCACTCATACTTGGATTGGTACACAGTTGGTATCTTTTATACTACGCCGTCATCCTAATCATAAAAGATTTACCTTCCTTAACGACGATTATTTTTTCTGTCATGGGATTATATGTGTTAACGTATGTAATTTTCTACGTATCATCAACATCTATTTACTACAAAATAATAAGCGGAAAAAATACACGGTGAGTTCATTACTCATCGTGTTTTTTTTGAAGCATTAAATACGGATCGCTATCTAGCGGGAAGTGAATGATAAATTGGGTGAACTTCCTCACTTCCGACGTACAACTAATGTAATGTCCTAGTTTGTTACTTAACTGTTGGGCTAAATATAAACCCATTCCGGTCGACTTCGCATGCGTGCGTCCCGTTTCTCCGGTAAACCCACGATTAAAAATTCGCGGAAGGTCTTTTTGGCTGATCCCAATCCCACTGTCCCGAATCAACAACTGTTTTTCTTGCGGGGTTTCGAATGCTGAAATGGTAATCTCCCCGCCATGTTCTGTATATTTTAAACTATTTGTCAATAACTGATTGACGATAAACTGCAGCCATTTAGGATCACTTTGAACCGCAAGTGATTCTACTTGCATGTCAATGCGGATTTTTTTTGAAAAAAAGGTTTTCGAATGAGACTTAACGATCTCTTTCGAAATCTGGATAATGTCACAATTTTGAATATCGTAATCCTGGTTAAAGCTATCGAGCTTGGCGTAATAGAGAGCTTGATCGACGTAATTTTCAATCTTCGTGATCTCTTCCCTTAAACTACCCGAGTCCATATCGGTTTGCTGCAGTAAGCGAAGAACCGCAATCGGTGTTTTTATCTCATGGAACCAGGAGACGATAAAATCATAATGCTCATTCTGCCTGTCATGAATCCGATTCATTTCACGGATATGCTGCTTTTTTAGCTCATCGATGTGCTCTTTAGCGAATTCTCCTTCCAGCGACAAACTATCGTAATCCTCACTTTTCATTTGTCGGATCACACTTACATTTTGCTGGTAGCGAAATAATAAAAATCCGAGAAACACAAGCGAAGATAGCGCTAAGGCATAGAAGAATGTCCCCCATGTCCAGCTACCATTGCTTTCGGTAAAAAATACCGCGGCCGAGATCAGGAAACTCGCTAAATACAGGTAAATATAAGTCTTTTCATAGGTTAGATAGCGCAAGAAGGTCATTCGATCAAATACCCCATTCCTTTCCGGGTGACAATGAACTCCTCCAGTCCAAGCGTAGCAATTTTCCTGCGCATCCGGTTCACGTTCACGGTCAATGTGTTATCATCAACGAACTCTTCCTCATTCCATAGTGCCTGCATTAAGTCCTCGCGCGAAATAATTTTCCCGATATTCCGCATCATCAATTGTAAAAGGATGAATTCATTCCGGCTTAACTCAAGTAGCCGCCCTTTATATTCAATTGTTGAATTGGTTACATTTAATTTCAAGCCCTGATGGATGAATCTAATGTTCTCATCTTCCTGATAGGTATATTTCCGGCGGATGAGCGCACTGATTTTCGCGACAAGGATATCCAAATCAAATGGCTTTTGGATAAAATCATCCCCACCCATATTAATCGCCATAATGATATCCATATTCTGATTTCTGGATGAAAGGAATATAATCGGCACCTTGGAAACCGAGCGTATTTGCTGGCACCAGTAGTATCCATCAAAAACCGGAAGATTGATATCTAAAAGAACGAGGTGTGGATCTGTCTGCTCAAATTCCGTAAGCACCTGGTCAAATTGGGTCACTTCCACCACATCATACTGCCACTTTTTCAACGTATCAGCGACAATCCGTCTAATTTTTTCATCGTCCTCAATCATCATTATTCTATACATGAAATCCCTCATCATTGTAAAAATGGTCACTACATTTATTTTAGCACAATCTTTGGGGGATTTTTATACTAGGACTGACCGCCATGACGTTCTATACTGGGAAGCCCTCAAGATTAACCAAGGAGTAGTAAGCACAATTGAAACGGAATTACGTTCTTTCTTTGTGTATTGAGGCGCTTTTCAGGAATAAAAGTGCAGTCAACATACAGTAAAACGATCTTCCGCAATCGGGCCAGATTATCGAACAATACTTTTAAAAAAATCAGGAGAAGTAGTATAAAACTGGTATTATTAACTTTATAAGGATATTATATTTTGTTTTAGGGGGATGATTTTTTGAAAATAAAATCTATGGTATTTATTTTCTTAAGTATGCTTTTTTTGGTTGTAGGTTGCTCAACAAATGAAGCAGTTGAAAGTAAGTTGACTTTGCCTGAAGATACACCTGATTTTGTCCAAGAAAGTGATTTTAGAAATATCAATTGGGAAAGTAAAGCTGTAGAATTCGGCGATAAAGGTATCATTGGAAATGAAAATAAGTCAGGTGTTATTGGTGCTGATATGCCAAGTTTAAATACTCAAAAGTGGATGTGGCATCTTTGGGGAGTTAAAAATGTTGAATTAACCGTAGTCGGTTTTCATAGAGAAACAGGAACAATTCATCAAATTCTAATAGATGGTTGGACAAAAGATGCTCATACCCCAAATAATGGCGCAGATGCACATACACCTTCTTCGGTGAAAATACCAAAGCCCGGAGAATGGGCAATATTACTTTATACTGACGGAAAACTATTCGATAAATTGGTTTATAAAATTAATGAATAATGAGTATGCTTTATTAATTTTTTTCATAAGCGTGTGCGGCGTTCGTACAAGTAAGAAACAGTACAGAAGTATTGTTCTTGTATATTAAGATCTTCCAGAATCGGGCGCGATTGTGGAGAAACACAGATAGAAAAAATAATTCAATTGAATATATTAAGAGCATGTTTTGATTAATCTTTTTTTCAAAACACGCTCTTTCTTTTTGTTCGTTTATCAAGGTTATTAAAAATGATTTGATCAATCATTATTCCGAAGCTACAAAAGTTGAATGTGCAAAATAGCACTTAAAAAAGCACAAATTTCCTCCTAAAGTGACAAAATAAAAAAGAGATCGTGAATTAATGTACTTAAGCTAACGATGCAGTTTAATTAAACATAAATAAGTTATCTAAATATATATTACAGAACATATATTCGTGTTATATTTCTATTAATGTTACTAAATTAGGGGGATTATATGAAATTAAAAAATATAAACATTCAAGAACGTATGAAGCATTATAATGTACAAGGTTTAAGCGTTACATTAATTGATAATGGTCAAATCAGTGTTACAGAAAATTACGGTTTTCTAGAGGCAGGAAGCGATAAAAATGTAAATAAAGATTCTATTTTCAGTGCATGCTCAATTAGTAAATTCCTTACAGGAATGATAGTGATGAAGTTAACAGAACAAGGTCTTATTGATTTAGATGAGGATGTAAACAAAAGACTTGTATCGTGGAAAGCACCTGATAATGATTTAACTAAAAATAAAACAGTTACATTACGAAACTTGCTTAGTCATCAATCTGGGATTTTAGACCCTGAAGATAGTTTTGCTGAACTTAATTCAATTATAGGGATTCCTTCGATGGTTGAGCTATTAGAGAGGAAAACTCTTTATTGTAAAAATTCTATCGAATTGAAGTATGAACCTGAAAGTCAATTTCACTATTCAGATGCAGGCTTTTGTATCATTCAGCAACTAATAGAAGATGTGACTGAAAAACCATTTCAGCAAGTTGTGAACGATCTAATATTTAAACCATTAAAAATGGAAAACAGCACATTAGACATGACAATATTAGAAACGAAAAGAGAAGAATTTTCCTGTGGTCATAACAAAAACGGCGAATTAGTATAAGGAAAATATCCTATATATCCTTACCCAGCTGCTTCTGGACTATGGACAACTTCTTTAGATCTAGCACAGTTGGTCCTTGAATTAATAAATGCACTAAAAGGGGAAAGTAAGATTGGATTTTCTGCAAGTAAAGCAAAAGAAATGATCACTCCACAGGGAGGAAGATCGTGGACTGGGCTTGGTGTATTTCTAGAGGGTTCGGAAAAAGAACTTGAAATTACATCACTTGGTTGGGGAGTAGGTTTTCAATGTATGATGGTGACTTTCCCAAATTTAGAGAAAGGTGCGGTCATCATGACAAATGCAGAATTGGGTGTTCATCAAATGGAGGGGATTATAGGAGAAATATATAAATCTCTTATGTCTTAAAGAAACGATAGTTTTGTTAAAGGGGGGTGAGAAGGATGCAGATAGCATTAGCCGATATAACCCATGCACCTCAAGTCGTATCTTTCTTCAAAAAAAATTTAGATCGTAATAATAGTGCGGTTTATTCTGAAGAGTTTTTATGCCCTCTCGGAATTAAAGCAGCGATAAGAAGAAAACAAATGATTGTGGCGATAGTCGAGGGTCAAGTAGTAGGAGCTTTTCGATTTTACAGAAAAAAAACATCCAATAGCATTTCGCTATATCAATTCGCTATAAATGAGGTTTATCGTGGTCAAGGGGTGTTAAAAAAGATGTTAAAAACTATAAATGAATTACCAATCCTTGCGTTATGTCCGATCGAATCAAAATTCAATGAATACTTTTACAAGTCAGGTTGGCATCTACAAGAACAAAATGTAGAATTTAGAGTCTGGGCTTTTAACGACTAAAAACATTGGAAAAGTGTCATTATGAGAGATTTACCCATTAGGCGGTAAATATGTTATGTCTTCTTCAACTATTGGGCCAGATTGTTAAATAACATGTTAGATTGTATAGTGAAGTTTGTGAGGAAATGTACTTAAACTAAAGGGATGTTAGTTAAACAAGTATGTTAGTTGCACTTTAGAAACATATGAGGATAAAAAGAAAAAACCGTTCAATTTTTTTGAACGGATAAAATCAAATTAGGTGTTTTAGTAAATGAATTTAAATACTTGTTTTTATGCCAAAACCTACTAAAATTAAGCCAGTTGATTTTTGGAATGCTTTCTGGTATTTGGAGTTGTTCAACCATTTTTTTGCGTAATCAATTAGATAAACAAGAAATAGAAACCACAATACAGCGAGTAAGGTTAGTATAAAGGCTAATATAATCAATTGCTGATTTACATTTCCGTTCAAATTGATAAATTGCGGCATGATTGTTATATAAACTAAAACAGTCTTTGGATTAAGAATATTACTAAATAACGCTTGCATAAAGGAATCTTTATTATGCCGATTTGAATACTTCGTAGGAGTATTTGCTTGAGCTTGAATTTCTTTTAAAGAAAAGAGATTTTTAGAAAAAAAGCTTTTTATCCCTAAATAAATTAAGTAGGCTGCTCCCAAATATTTGATTGTACTGAAAAGAATCACAGACTTTGCAATAACAACAGATAATCCAAGAATAGCAATAAGCGTCCAAAAAGAAAGTCCCGTTGCCATTCCGAGAACCGTATAACGTCCAGCCTTTGGACCATAACTAAGCGTGTTTTTCATCAGGAGCATAGTATCTGCTCCTGGTATAATAACCATCATTGCAGCTATTGAGATATATGTTAGTAAGCTATCCATACTATTTCTCCCTTCTCTTTTATATAGTGACTACTTAAGTAACTACTTATTTAAGTATATCAGATGCTCTTGGAAAAAATCAACAGACTCTGCTAAAATATCAGTTACAAAGGTAGCGACTAAAGTTGTGTTGGAGGGTTTATGAAACAAATAATTTTAGAAACATTAAAAAATCTAAATTTTACCGAATATGAAGCGAAAGCATATCTTGCCTTATTGGAAGAATCGCCATTAACTGGTTATGCCGTAGCAAAAAGTTCTGGAGTACCGCGTTCAAGAATATATGAAATTCTGGACAGTCTCGCCATGCGAGGAGATATTCTGGTTAGTCCTGGAAACACGCCACAGTATACTCCTGTTCCTGCAAAGGAGCTAATTAAGAACCGTCGAATGAAAGCAGAAGAGAATTTTGAACTGGCAGAAAAATCATTAGCAGAGTTTGTACGTTCTGTAAATGAACGTGGAAATATCTGGAATATCACAGGACGCAATGAAATACTTGATAAGGTAAAAGCTTGTATATTATCTGCTAAAAAAAGAATTCTCTTAGAGGTTTGGAAAGAGGAATTCGATGAATTGGAATCTGAACTAAGACAGGCAGTAAAAAGAGGGGTCAATGTAACGATTATTGCTTATGGGGAAATCGTCTCTGATTTTGCTAATGTTTACCTCCATTATATGGGTGATGAAATTACAGAAGAGTATGGTGGGCGATGGATTGTTATAAGTGGAGATGATTCAGAAGTAGTAGCAGGTATTGTCTCGCTTGGTGAAGACAGCCGTGCAGCATGGACTATGCATGTAGGTTTAGTAATGCCCATTACAGAAGTCATGATTCATGATTTGTATCTCATGGAAATTATGGAGAAACACAGAGAACTTTTAGAGGAAAGTTTTGGGGAGAACCTTGTCCATTTACGTCATAAATTTTCTATCCATCCAGATTTTAAAAAACATTATGTCAAATAGATTTGTACTATTTTTGTCTGTTTTATAAAAAAAAGAAAAAAAGCATTACTTCATAGTAAATAATGCTTCTTAATCTTCCGCAAAACGGGCGCTATCCTGTAACAAGGATCAGCGTCTAATTTTCACTCTTGGGCCATTTAATGGTGCGAAACGTTTCTAACCTAACTTGGGAATGGTCACATTACCCAGATAAAAGTTAGACAATTCCTTCAGGAATTGAAGGGTTA
>NZ_JBHLVO010000043.1:0-33541 GCF_042433335.1 Metabacillus herbersteinensis | reverse complement strand
GCGAGAGGCCTTCTCTCATCTTAAGTGCAGCATTGCGTACCAGGTGTGCTTTTCAAGCACACTTTGTTTGCATTCGTGACACACAATCATCTGCATAGCGCACTATGAATGCTTGCCCCTTGCACTGTTTCCGAATCTTTTTCTCAAACCATAAGTCAAGGACATAGTGAAGGTATACATTGGCTAGTATCGGTGATACTACTCCACCTTGCGGTGTACCATGGTTTGTCTTGTATTTCTTACCTTCCTCCATGTATCCACCTTTTAAGAACCTACCGATTATTCTCAGTAAGCTAGGGTCGGCGATTCGTAGTTTTAGGAACTCTATCATCCATCTATGGTCAACATTGTCAAAGCATCCGCGAATATCTACATCTACTACATAATTTACTGATTTCTTTTCGATATAGTGGTTTAGTATTTTCAAAGCATCGTGACAACTCCGATTTGGACGGAATCCAAAAGAACAGTCTAGAAAGTCATTTTCATTGATGGTATTTAGTATTTTCGTGATGCCTTTTTGTACAATTTTATCCTCATGTTCCGGTATTCCCAGTGGTCTTTTCTTGTTGGAATTGAGCTTTGGAATATACATTCTCCTTACGGGAACAGGACGATAGCTTTTGCTTTTGAGCCTACTTACTAAATCTACTATGTTTTCTTCCAAATTTTCACCGTACTGCTCTTTAGTTGTACCCTTAACCCCAGTTGCCTTTTTATTGGGTAGTTCACGATGACATTGAACTAGTGATTCCTCATTTAATAAATGTGTAAGAGATGTAAATTTCATTTTGGGTTCAGATTTTGCTATTTCTACTATCCTTAGTAGTTTTGTTTCCATTTATATCCCTACCTCTGTGTGTAGTAAATGTTTCCCTAGTAAGGGTGATAACTGGTAGCTAGCCTTTCCTCCATCGGCATTACCCGATTTCATTGGTACTACGCTGCTATCCGACTCCCTACAATCGGCATTTGGTTTCCTTGCTTATTATCGCTTGTACACCATACTCTTCAAACTGAAAAGACCGGTAGGGTCTCCCGAGTTGCCGTATCATATCAATGTATAACGTGCCAAGGTCTCTGACTCCAGAGAGGTTTTAACCTTCTTGCCTTTAACAAAGGTTAAAATGTAGCTTTCTGCGGTGCTTAAAGCATCAGCCCTCTCGATTTACTAACATTATGGAGCTCTATCCCTTCAACCGCTTGGCTTTCGGCCCGCCATCTAACTGTCTACGCTTAAAGACTAAAGTTACCTTTAGCCCTCCAAGACTCGGTACGAGCGAATGGCTAGTTCTTACTCGGCGGGAATCCCACCCGCTATATGATACGACCTAGGCTCGGCCGCACAAGCACCCATTACTTTAAGTACACTTTTTCACAAGAAAAAATAGGTATTTAATGTTGCTTTGAAATAAAGTTTGATAAACCAACCCAAATGTTTTCAGATAAAATAAAGTATATAATACCAACTATAAAGAAATTCTGAATATATAGGGGTGTAAAATGAATGGTAAAAGTCGTTCAACCAAAGTCTTTCTTATTAAAAGGCGGGAAAAAGGCGGTTTTATTATTGCATTCCTTTACTAGCAATACGGTGGATGTGAAAAAACTAGGAAGGTACCTGAATCAAGAAAATTATACTTGTTTCGCTCCATTATATGAGGGCCACGGATTATCCAGCGAACAATTACTTCTTACGAACCCTAGTGATTGGAGGAAAAGTGTAGAAGGAGGTTACCAATTTTTAAAGAATGAGGGTTATCAAACTATTGCTGTAATTGGTGTATCATTAGGTGGCATTTTCGCTTTAAACGTAGGTCAAAAATTAAATGTTAATGGTATAGTTACGATGTCTGTTCCTTATAAGAGAGATGTAGACATGTTAAAAAGTCGTGTCCTAAAATATGCATTAACTTATAAACAATTAGAAGGAAAAGGCAAGGAGCAAATATCTTATGAATTGGATCATTTAAAAGCATCTTCATTTAATAGTTTATTACAGTTTAAGGAATACATTGACTTAACAATGGAAGGATTGTCGAGAATTGAGAAGTCTATATGTATTTTATATGGAGAATTAGATGAAGTCTTATATAAAGAAAGTGCTGATTATATCTATCAAAATGTATCTTCGGAAAGTAAAAGTGTAAAGGGTTATTCCAATTCAAGACATTTAATGACATTAGGTGAGGATCAAGAAGAAATCCAAGCTGACATTTTATCTTTCTTAAACAATTTACAATGGTGATTCTTTCAAGCACAAGAGAGAAGTAATCAAACGTAAACGGTTTGCTTATTTCTCTCTTCTTTCTAACAATCTGTTTTATTTTTCAAGGAATAACTCAATTTAAAAATTCGGCCTATTTTCACTTATTTTTTGGGATGAAATCGCAGCATGAAAGATATTACATAATGTTGTAATTCCATGTGTTAATAGTTCCTCATTTATATATGAGTAACTAATACGCAAATGATTATTTTCTTGCCCTACTGGATAACATGCTGATCCTGGTAAAAATGTTATCTGTTGTTTTTTTGCTTCTGATAAAAGAAGATGACTATCAATCCAAGAAGGCAAACTGATCCATAAATTTAATCCTCCTTCTGGTATCGTCCAAGATACACCCTCAGGAGAAAGACTTGTAAGTAAATCAAGAGCTAAATCTCTTCGGATTTTTAGAGCCGTCCTCAACTTCTTTGAGTGATCTATCATTCTTTTAGAGTTAATCAAGGGAAGAATAGCCTTTTGTGTAAGTAAAGGACTTCCTAAATCAGCATTTGCTTTTGCAGCTAATAAACGATTGAAAATAGAGCCAGAAGCTGTTAATATTCCTATTCTACAACTCGGAGCAATCGTTTTGCTCAATCCTCTTAAATAAATTACATTACCAAACTGATCCATGCTTTTAAGGGTGACAGGTGGTTTTTTTTCAAAATAAATCTCACTGCATGGATCGTCCTCCACAATAATACAATGGATACTCCCGGCTATATCAAGTAACTGCTTACGTCGTTTTAGAGACATAACAACACCTGTTGGATTATGAAATGTAGGAATCGTAAAGATAACTTTTGGTCTATGTTTTTCACACACGTTTTGGAGTATATCTATTCGCATTCCATCTTTATCAACAGGCACCGTAAGTATGGTAGCACCTCTTCCCCGAAAAATATCAATTGCCCCCGGGTATGTCGGTGCTTCCATTACCACCACATCCCCAGGTCCAACAAATGTACGAGCAATAAGATCTATACTTTGTTGAAGACCACTTGTAACTAAGATATTTTCTGGTGTAGAAGTAACCCCTGACCTTTTTAAATAGGCAGACATTTCACTCCTTAGTTGATTATCACCTTGAACATTCCCGTATATAGACAATAACTCTGGATTCTCCGAAAGAACCTGTTGTACCTCATGCTCAAAATATCTGTTTGGAAGTAGTTTAGGATCTATCATGGACGATGAAAGATGAACTTTTTGAGGAGCAATATGATAACTAGCAAACTGGGATCTTGGTAGATAATCTTGAAGTGATAATTGCCAATCGTATGAAGGTATTGCTTCTTCTTTCTTTTTCTCGCTTATTTTTGCTTTTACAAAAGTACCTTTTCCTTGGATAGAAGTAGCAAATCCATCTTGTTCTAATTGTTTGTACGCCTTAAAAGCTGTAACCAAACTTACTTCCAGTTGTTTGGAAAGACTACGTACAGAAGGCAACTTCGATCCCTCTTCTAAAAGTCCTGAACGGATTCGGTCAACAATAGATTGATATATTTGTTTAGATAGTGATTCCCCTCTATTTCTTTGAATATCAATTTGCACCATAAATCCTCCTAAGTGTTATACATTTAGTTAGTGTTATAGATTTATTTCATATAGCAGATGTTAATATATTTATTTTAACACTTGAAGGAAATTTATTCATACATAAGAATAAAACGCTATTAAGTAAGTCTTCATACAGAAGTTCCACAGATGAAAACACAAAGGTTAAGTGTTATATAAGTGTGTTGAGTGTTATACACACGTTAAAGTAATATAGCACTTATAGTTGAACATAGCATTACACTTGGAAAATGGAGGAGTAACTTGTGAATCAAAAACGCTTATTACTAACTTACGGTTTAGTATTTTTTGTTACAGCTATTTGGGGACTTAATCTTGTTATAATTAAAGTATTGGTGGAAGATTTACCCCCTCAAACAATGACAGCTTTTCGAATTATGATGGCTGGGATTACAGCATTAATCATAATCGTTCTGGGGAAATCATTTCGTCGTCTATCGAAAAAGGAATGGATCTATACATTACTTGGAATGTTATTCGGTGTCACCTTACACCACTTGCTTATAGCAGTAGGCTTAACAATGATTGATGCTTCGAATGCTTCTTTAATTCTTGCATTAGTTCCACTCACAACTGCAATACTTGCTGTTCTCTTTTTAGGTGAACAATTAACAAAATTACGAGTGATTGGTTTTAGTCTAGCATTAACCGGCGTCTTCTTTATTCAGGGTGGATCATTCAGTAACATGCAATTATCTCAGGGAGAATTAATTTTATTTATTGCCATGTTTGTCCAAGCCATTAGTTTTATTTTCGTAAAAAAGGCAACAGAAACACTTGATTCAAAACAGGTAACAACAATAATGTACCTAGCTGGCTCAATTGGATTGTTGATTATTAGTTTTATAACCGAACCTGGAGGGGTCAGTGAAATGACTTCTGCATCTTTATTTACTTACTTTTTATTTATCGTATCAGGGTTAGTGGCAACAGGAATTGGATATATTGTTTTTAATGCAGCTATTCAGCAGATAGGTGCAGGACAAACAGCTATATTTAACAACTTTGTTCCATTTTTTGGTCTTGTATTTTCCGCTATTTTTTTAAATGAAACAATTACAACTTCACAATTAATTGGATTTGTATTTATTGTAGCTGGTGTTCTATTTGGTACAGGTTATATTGAAAAACTATGGGAGAAAAAACATAGACGGATTAATAATACTAAAAAGAGTGTGGGATAAACTATCAGGTTCCGTTATTAAGTACAAAACACAAAGAAACTATTAAAATCGCTTATGAAGTCGCAATTGATTTCGTAGGCATTTTTTTATTGCTGTAAGAGTATTTTGGCCAGTTAAACTAAACTGCTAGTTAGCTTAAGTATACTTGTTCACAATCTCTTATCATCTACTTTAACGTAAATATCCATTTTCTTTTTAAAACGAAACCATAAACGACCGTTTTTGGTGATTATCGTAGAGTGGTTTCCCGTTGGTTCTTTGGTTGATTTTCTTATATCCAAAATCCAAACCAAAAACAATTACCCAAAACATCGCTCTTTCAACGTTTTTGGTCATACTAATTTACGTTATTTGTCTTAGCGTATAAAATCCGCGAAATGCCGTCAGGACCCCTATATATTGATTCATAATGTAACGTTTTTCTTCTGACCACGTTATTTAAGATTTAATCTTCCACTCTCCAACCTTTTACATTTAATTGATATTAACCCAAAAACGAACAAGTAAAACCTGTTCGTTTCCTAAAGTGCACCCATGCCGGGCGCACTTCAAAAACGGACTTACCATTAGGTAAGTCCGTTGCTAAATCAGTGTGTACGGTCAATTAATTAACTACTTTTTTATAAAATTAGTAAAATTTCTCCTATGTATGAGATGTTTAATGACCTAAGAAATTTTTTGTCGTTGATCCAGAACTTAATTTCAGTTGCTTTACATATTTTTATAAGCGAAAAAGCTACCAAACGAATGTTTATGGTCTAAGAAAATACTTTATGAAGTTATGACTTTCTGTACATAAGCGGCAAATTATAAATCTATTTTTGCACCTTTCTGACAAATAAAGATCATACGAGGTGAATGCTGTGAATTAAAACGACTTGCATCATAGTGACCTAGGATGTTCTGAACGACAAGTCCATGTTCATTTAGCATAGATATCATTTTTTCTAAATTATATAACTTAATAACCTCTTCATATCGTTTTTCATCGTTACCGGATTTAATGATGATTTTTTTATGTACATGTCCTTCCTCTACTTTCCTATATTGAATCAGTTCTACCGATCCAACTTCCTCTCTTGAAAACGAAATAAGATTTTCTTTAACAAATGTAGGATTAAGATAATCCATAATAAAGTATCCTCCATCCTTCAAAGAATGGCTTACTCCCTCAATCACTTTCTCATTCTCGTCATCACTGTCAAAATAACCGAAGCTTGTAAACATATTTACAACGAGGTCCATTTCTTTACGAAACGGAATCTTCCGCATGTCACACCTCATATATTGAATAGGCATGTTCAATGACAAGTGAATAGCCTCTTGAAGAAGTGGCGCAGAGAGATCCACTCCAGTCACTCTCCAACCAAGCTGAGCAAGGTAGCGAGAATGTCTTCCGTAACCACAGCACAAATCAAGAACAGATTGACCATTCTTCCAGGGGATTAATTCAAGAAGATCCTTCAATTCACTGCCTGCTTCACTGTGCCTGTGTTGATAAATTTTTATATAGTCGGTTTGAAAATGTTCTTCATACCACGCGTTCATTCCTTGTTCACTCTCCTAATCTATCTTTAAAATAATATTGTTTCCTAAAGGAATTTATTTGAAATTCAAAACGAAAAAGTTACGATTTATGAGTTAGGTTACTCCCTAATTTTAGGCCGATTAATCACAACAATTTATTATAATAAAATTCATATACTCACTTTACTGTTATCTTCTATCTTAAGTCTTTCCGTATTTCCCTCACTACATGAGATATCTCGGGAATAATGATCTTTTCCATAGCTAATTTGACAGCCCCACTGGATCCTGGCATCGAAAAAATAGCTGTATCATGGGCAACACCTGCAATAGATCTGCTTAAAATTGCTGCAGATCCAATATCCTCTAAATAACTTAGCATACGGAAAATCTCACCAAATCCTGGTAGTTGCTTCTCTACTAAACTTTGAACAACCTCAATTGTAACGTCACGTTTTGCTACACCTGTTCCTCCATTCAACAAAACGACATCAATTTCTTTGTCTAAACATCCTTCCTTTATCGCTTCATAGATGGCCCCATAGTCATCTGTCACAATTTGATAATCTTGTATAGAATGTGAGGCATCTTGTAACACCTTGATAATCAAGCTCCCACTTTTATCTGTCTCTTTCGAACGTGTGTCACTGACTGTGATGACTTTACAATTCACCTTTTTAGGTGCCTCTTCCTTATGTTGCTTAACACTCATTATTTTTCCTCTTTTCTTTGAAGATATGAACAGCAGACATTATCTATAATCCTTAGGCAGAAGTAGATCTATAAGTTAATCAAACTCCTTAAACTTCTTGTTTCTCTTTGGACTTAATTCTCCAGACTCCTCATCAAGATAGACTCTGCTCTCCGTTGCTTTATTTTAGTCATTGTATTTCCCCATGTACGGAGTACCTTCTTGATCTAAAGACGCTAGGACTAATTGGCATATGCGCCTCCTTGCCTTTAACTCAATTGGTACACGGTTCGCATTGTAAAACATCCTTCTCACTTACAAAACGTAATAATTACGAT
Organism: Metabacillus herbersteinensis; assembly: GCF_042433335.1. Classification (NCBI taxonomy): domain Bacteria; kingdom Bacillati; phylum Bacillota; class Bacilli; order Caryophanales; family Bacillaceae; genus Metabacillus; species Metabacillus herbersteinensis. Next base: position 25,954 of record NZ_JBHLVO010000043.1, on the reverse strand, counting down.
TTGAGGTTAGCCATTGACAATTTACCACTTTTATTAAAAAAGAACAAGTGTATTTTTTACATAGAGGAAATAAAAAAATCCATCGTTTAAAAACGATAGATCGACTACAGTGTCAAAAAAGTTTGTTAGAAAGTTAGAATCTTGATTTTCACCTTATTACAAAAGCCCATGCGGAGCATACCTCTTATCCATAGATAATTAGTGGCGTACCTACCTTGTAGAAACCTTTTGTTCCCTTTATAATTATAAATCGTAACCATTACTTTTTATATTAAGTTAAACAAATATTTTTTAATCATCACAATGATTTTACTTTTTTTTACAACATATTTAATTAAAAGTTGAAAGGATGATTTCCAATGAGAAGCGTGGAGATTTATATTCTAGCAGGTTTTCTAGGTGCAGGAAAAACGTCTCTACTTCAAAGGATTCTGGAACAGGAACTAGAAAATAACAGGAAAGTGGCTGTAATTATGAATGAAATGGGCCAAGTTTCTATAGATTCAGATTCCATTCCAGAGAGGATTCCTTTAAAAGAATTGCTAAATGGATGTGTGTGTTGCACTCTATCTGATAAACTTGGAGTCCGATTATCCGAGCTTATCAATCAGTTTGAACTTGATGCTATTTACATTGAATCAACAGGTGTTGCCCATCCAGTTGAAGTGTTAGATGCTTGTTTATCCCCCCTTTTAGCTGAAAAAGTAAGAATTCAATCGATTATTACTCTTTTAGATGCTGCCTGCTGGTTGGATCGCCATAAATTAAAGATTCCTCTTCGAAAACTAATTACGGAGCAAGTAAAACATGCTGATACCATCGTATTGAATAAGATTGATCGAATTTCAGAGGAAAGCCTAAGGGTTATTGAAAATGAATTATACATGATTAATCCAACTGGAAAGATTATTCCGACGAAATTTACCAACATCAACTTGAGTACGATCCAATATGTTGAAAGAAAAGGACAAGATGAACATGAGAAAACACATGCTATTGATCATCTGCATATCAAAACGTATGTTCATACCTTCTCTCATCCTATTAACGAGAAATTATTTGAAGACTTCTTAAGAACAATACCTGACTCTATTTATCGAGTTAAAGGGTATATCCGTTTTACAGGTAAATCGGAAACATTCCTCTTTCAATATGCTTATGGCATGCCTTTGCATACAAAATCAGGTTTAAAGATGAACAATACACTCGTGTTTATCGGGGATGGATTAGATCACAGCAACCTACAGAAAACACTGAGGAATTTAGAGAAAAATAGCATGGCTGCGGTACATTAACATTTCCTAAATCATTCTGTATTTGCGCGTGGCTTAAAAAAGAGATAAAATAATAACATAAATCGTAATGATTTCGATTTAATTAGTCATACATTATTAAATAAGAAAGGACGAAAAGATATGGCAAAGAAATCAAAGGTGGCAAAAGAGAAGCAACGCCAAAAAATGGTTGAAAAATATGCTGACTTGAGAAAGGAACTAAAAGCAAAAGGTGACTATGAAGCACTGCGGAAGTTACCAAGGGATTCATCCCCTACTCGTTTGCATAATCGTTGTGAAGTTACAGGAAGACCTAGAGGAAATTTAAGAAAGTTTAAGATATCTAGAATCGCCTTTCGGGAGTTGGCACATAAAGGTCAACTTCCAGGCATCAAAAAGTCAAGTTGGTAAACTGCCATCCATTTGGGATTTTACCTCTACTGAAGATTGATTGCTCTGTACTTTATCATAGAAGTAAGTGAATTGAGTCGTTTGAAAAGTTCAAAACCAGACAATTATCGATTTTAAATCGTAATTATTTCGTTTTATTTGGAGGGAAGACACCTATGGCAACATGGGATTTAAGTAATACGAAGCATCATATTCTCATTTGCAACGGCAGCAGTTGCAATGAGGTCGGAGCAGAGGAACTAACTCAAGCTATTCGTAAAGAAATCTCAGATCGAGAGTTTGACGATGCCATCCACACAACGCGCACACGTTGTAATGGAAGATGCCATGATAAGTGCGTTGTCATCGACTATCCAAAAGGAACATGGTATAGGGATCTAAAACCTGAGGATGCCTCCCCCTTCGTTGATTCCCTTCTTGCCAATGAGGATTATACAGAGAAAGTAAGCCATTCATTTCATGGGCAAGGTTTTGAACGTGCAGCCGGAGTTATCGATGGGGTTCCTAAAGAGAAAGAAAAAGTAATCAAAGTATCAAAAATAATTTAAATGGAGAAAAAAACTATGACATTGATAAAACCAAATAAAATTCCTGTCACCATTCTGACTGGATATTTAGGTGCAGGGAAAACAACGCTTTTAAATCGTATACTAACAGAAAAGCATAATCAAAAAATTGCAGTCATTGTCAATGAGTATGGAGAAGTTGGGATAGACAATCAGCTAGTAGTTGATTCTGATGAGGAAATTTTGGAAATGAACAATGGTTGCATCTGCTGTACAGTTCGTGGAGATTTAATTCGCATTCTGCGTACTCTTGTGTTTTCAATGGAGCAAGGTAAAGTAAAATTTGATCGAGTTTTGATTGAAACAACTGGTCTAGCTGATCCTGCACCCGTTGCCCAAACCTTTTTTATGGATGAGTTACTATCCGAAAAATTTGAAGTAGACAGTATTATCACCGTAGTAGATAGCAAGCATGTTACTAAGCACCTGGATGGTCATGATGAGGCACAAGAGCAAATTGCTTTCGCTGATGTGATCATTCTAAATAAAACAGATTTAGTATCTGATGGCGATCTGAATACGTTGGAACGAAGACTTACCAACATGAATCCCGCAGCTAAAAGATTGCACGCTCAAAATTGCAATATAAATTTAAGAGATATTTTAGGAATTAATACGTTTGATGTGAATCGCAAGCTTGAAATTGACCCTCATTTCTTAGAAGATCATCACCATCACCATCATGATGATAAGGTGTCTTCTATTGCTTTTCGGGAAGAGAAACCACTTGACTTAGATAAGGTAGATCATTGGATGAGTTACCTTGTTCAAGAAAAAGGGGAAGATTTATTACGTTATAAGGGGATTCTTCATATTCAAGGGATGGAACAACGAATAGTATTCCAGGGCCTTCATATGTTATTTTCAGGAAAACCAGATCGGAAATGGAAAGAGAACGAAACAAGACTAAGTGAACTTGTTTTTATTGGAAAAGACTTAAATAAAGATGAGTTAGAGCAGCAATTTAAAAATTGCATAGCTAACTAACATAACTATTTTTATTAAGCAAACAACAATCTAATTTTCCATGTACAAAAGAAAGAGCTTAATTAGAGATAGCAACTAAATACTTATCCTGAAAAATTTTAGTTGATCTATACTTTCACAATGAAAGGGGAACTTCATTACCATGCTTGATAACCTGTACAGACAAGTTATCATGGATCATTATAGACAAAAGAGAAACTTTGAAGAATTAAAAGGAGAATATGTACAGAAAGTACATTATAAAAACCCTACTTGCGGCGATGTCATGACTTTATTTTTAGACCTTGAACATGATCGAGTTAAGAAAGCATCCTTCCTTGGTGAAGGCTGTAGCATTAGCATGGCATCTGCATCTATGATGACAGAACTTATCGAAAACAAGTCGCTAAAAGAGATGGCTTCCCTAAGAAAAGCATTTGAGCAGTTAATTCGCCATGGGGAGGTAGCAGTTGGGATAGATTTAGGTGATAGTTTATCACTACAAGGAGTCCATCAGTTAAAAGCAAGACATAATTGTGCATTAATGACTTGGCAAGCACTAGATAAAATTTTAAAAGATAAGGAGGAATATCGTACCCTCTAGTTTATTTAAGTGTTACCAATAAACAATTAGTGGGTATTCAAATTTTATGAACTCTACACTACACGCTTTTCAATTCGGAACATTTCGGATAATGGTCATATCGGATGGTGTATTCCCTGTTTCCAAGGACTTTTTTTTCGCGGATACTCCGGAGCACATCATTCATCACATTCCATCAGATTTTCTTGCTCCACTTAATTTCTTGCTTATTGATACAGGAGACAAGAATATTTTAGTGGATGCAGGATTTGGAAAAACTCATCTACCAACAGCAGGCAAGTTGCTTAATCATCTCGAAACACAAGGTATCTATCCAGAGGATATCCATACTGTCATTATCACTCATGGGCATATGGACCATATTGGTGGCCTCTCGAATAAAGGAAAGCCAACTTTTCCAAATGCAGAGTATATCATGCGAAGAGAAGAATATGATTTATGGAAAAGCAACCCTCAGTCAAAGGAATATAAGAAATTGATACCTTTAAAGGACAATATGACCTTAATCACATCAGATATGGAGATTATTCCAGGTATCCATCTTGTTCATACACCTGGCCATACAGTAGGTCATCTCTCCCTTTCTGTAAGTTCTGGAGGAAACCATTTGTTAGTGGCATCGGACATATTAAATGATCCAACGACATTGCATCATCTTCCATCCCATATTAGCGTAGAGATGTCACCTAAACAAGGACTCGAAACTAGAAGAAGTTTTTTGCAAGAAGCACTAGATAAATCAGCACTATTATTTGTGTGTCATTATCCATTCCCAGGATTAGGACATATAGCAAAGGAAGATTTAAGATGGAAGTGGATTCCTATAACTTAGTAAGTATAACAAAAAGCTAATCCCTATGTGGAATCAGCTTTTTGTTATTTTAATTAGTATATACACTTTGAGCTATCAACATGTCTTTATGGTAATCTACTAGATTTTTATAGGACGTTTCGATTCCTGATTTAAATCAAAGATAAATTAAAGGGGAATGGTAATCTTGAATTTAGAATTATATCTAGATCACATAAAAGAAAATGGTTACAAATGCACCCCTCAACGATCTAAAATATTATCTTATTTTATGGCACAAAAAAACAGATTTGTGTCGGCCAAATCCTTAACGGATCATTTGAGGAATACAATGGGAAATGTCAGTTTTGATACAGTGTATCGAAACCTTTATTTGTTCAAGGACATAGGTATCATGGAACTTACTTATTATGGTGGAGAGAACCTATTCCATTTGAAAAATGAAATCAATACCCATGAACACATGTTCATTTGTACAGAATGTGGGAATACAACTGCACTAAACCTGTGTCCAATGAAAATGATGGAAACCTCACTTAATGATTTCTTGATATATGATCATAAGTTTGAAATTTACGGACTTGCACATCTTAATAACGTTATGGGTTTTATTAGCTTCATGGCGTTGGGGAGATTGGAACCCGGTATGCTGTGAGAGCAGCTAGGGACAATACACCAGCTTCTTGCCATGTTAGATACTGAGGTTTCTGCACTACGTTATCAGCAGGAACAACAACCTTTTCCGCAAAAGTTCCATGGAAAGGGTGACCTAGAACTTCAAAACCTTGAGGGGGAGCATCGCTTTTTTCTTTCCAGCCAAGACTCGGGTTTATTATCACTTCATCTCCAACTTGGACATTTAAGACTCCTTCGCCAACAGCGTCGATTATTCCGGCACCGTCTGAACCAATAATTAATGGTGGTTCGGTCGGTTTATGCCGATTGAGGACAAATAGATCACGGTGATTGAGTCCTGCGGTTTTTAGTTTCACCCTTACCTCTCCAACTTTTGGCTGTATCTCTGCCATGTCACGATAAAAAAGTCCGTCAATGCCTATTTTCCCCTCATGAACGATTACCTTCATTTATATCACTCCCAATTTTATTTAAAGTCTATTTTACTTAAATTCTCCATTCAACCAACTCTTGAGAACATTTAAGGACAATAATTCCACAATAAAGTTTGTATCCCTTCTTCAACTGTCCTGCTTTATTTAAGTACAATCCTTCACAATCTCATCTATACTCTAACATAAATATCCATTTTTCTTTAAAGGTGTTGTTCCACGATCTGGACCTATAAACAAAGAAAGAGCGCAATTCTTTAGAAACGCGCCCGATTGTTGAAGATCTTCTATTAGTATCTTATTAAATAAAAGCACCCGTTGAACAACGTTTTATATGTCTAATGGTCGAACTATTGAGTAACAGTTTGAGTTGTTATGCTCTTACATTTAGTTTCAATTAAATGCTAGTCTTAATATTTTATAAAAAAAACAGAGGGACATTTCGGGATCCTCTGTTTTTTCCTTATGGAAAATTATTTATCATTTAAGTACGTTTCTTGACAAACTTCATCTAAGAAAGAAAAAATCTATAAAAAAGAAACATAATATTTATTTGTCCTTTTTTAACTTCCTCTCCATCAATTGTGCCATTTGTTGAGAATTCAAATCCTTTTCTTCATAGAGTTTATTAACGATGTTATGATAGTCCTCTTCATTACGATTTTGACTTAGTTTATTGGCAGCTTGAATTTCTTGTACTTTAATCTTAAATCCAACAATACCTTTTAGTTGTTTTTCTAAAACTTCAGGAGAAAGCTTATCCCATAAAACTGGATTTTTACGGTGTTTTTCGTATTTTTGCAGCAACATTGTCAGGTCCTGTTTTAACTCTTCTTCGTCCGAAATGCTGGCTGTACCATATACATGTATAGCTTGATAGTTCCATGTCGGGACATTTTCCTCTTCATACCAGGAAGAAGAGATATAAGCGTGTGGTCCTTGGAACATAACCAATACAGCTTCACAGGTTTCGAATGTTCTCCATTGAGGGTTCCCATAAGCCATATGCCCCGTTATATAGTAAGTATCTCCTTCTTTAATTAACTGCAATGGCAAATGAGTGGCAATTGGTTTCCCTTGTTCTGTTGTGACAATCGTGCCAAAAGAGTTTTTTTGAACAAAATCCCAAATTTCATCAACATTTGTGACCTTAAAATATTTTGGAATATACATAATAATCCACCTTTCAAAAAAAGTTATATGAGTGTTTTGATCATTATAAAGTCCATTTGTTCTTCATCACCCATATAAAAAGAGTGGGCTCCAGTTTGAACAAACCCCATTTTCTTATAAAAAGCAATAGCATTTTCATTTTTTCCCCATACGCCTAGCCAGATTTTCTTCTTATTACGTTCCATAGCAATTTCCATAGCTTTATTTAGCAGATATTTACCAAGCCCATGTTTTTGAAATTTGTTCTTTATATAAATCCTCTCGATTTCAAGTGATTCATCACCCACTTCTTCAGACTGAGCATCATTGGTATTAACCTTTAAATATCCAGCGACTTCATTATTAAAATAAACAAAAAAGAATTGCGAAGAAATATTGGATAATTCTTTTTCTAATTGTTTTATGTTAAACGCCCTTTCCAAATAGGCATTCATATTTTCGGGTGAATTCTGATGCTTAAATGTCTCATTAAATGTTTCATAACTAACTTCTTGAAGTTTGCGTGAATCTTCAAGGGTACACTTTTTTATATTTATAGTCATTTAAATATGTCGCTCCTTTATATAATCAATAATTTCTCTTGTTTCCCTTTTTTACAAATTCCCAGTCTTTTTCTATATTTTTTCTTACTCTTTGAAGAAGATTTAAAATGATTTCTACTTCTCTTTCGGAAAATCCCTCTAATGCAACGATATTAGAATAATCATTTTCTCTTTTTATAAAAGGATAAACATTTTTCCCTTTCTCTGTTGGAAAGAGTTTTTTAATTTTTTTGTTATGTTTATCTTCTTTCTTTTCAATAAAGCCATTAACTTCAAGTTTTTTTATAGCACGAGCTGCTGTTGTTCGGTCTACTTTTATCATCTCAGCTAACTTTTCTTGAATGATTCCTGGGTTTTCACATATTCGCACAATGTACAAATACTGCCCTTTTGTAAGGTCATATTCTTTAAATTCTATATTACTTATAGAATCTAATGCCCTTGCTATCATTCCAATTTCACGAAGAATTTCCTTCATAATTAACTCCTTAGTACATATTTTTGTTGCAAATGCAATAAAAATGGCATATATTAAATTTAACCTAACTTTGTTGCATTTGCAACAAAAAGATAATGATAAAGAGGTCGAGTAAAGTGAAATATGTTTTTTATGTATTAGGAATTTTAATATTAACCCTTGGTATTTCTCTCACTATACAATCAGACCTAGGAACTTCACCTTTTGATGCACTTTTGGTAGGGCTGTCCATAAATGTGGGGCTTACTGTGGGAAGTTGGGAAATAATAATAGCTTTAATATTAATATGTTGTAATTCACTTTTAAAAAGACAAAGACCAGAATTTTTGAGGTTGTTAACAGCATTTATAACGGTATTGGTATTGATATGTAGCTTTTTTTATTGCACAACTTGATAACACCTGGACTATGGTACAGCAAAGTGGTTTGTTTTGGAATCGGCTTAGTTGTTATAGGATTAGGAACTGCAACATTATACACACAAAAACATGAATAACGTTTTTATACACCATTAATAAATGTAAGGTAGCAATTATATTTACTGGTTTAAACATCTTTATTGTCATTTAACAACAGTAATGTAAGGTATTTTTTATGTTGTGGCTACTGTCAAAAACCATAATTTTTGAGCAAAAAGAAAAAGAGGTGAAAATTACCTCTTTTGTTAGCTTATTTTTCTATCAAAACCCATTTCAAAATCATATTTTCTTAAACGGTGGATTTTAACTGCTATTATGTAAACTTGAATAACTGCCTTAGTATTAATCAAAAAAAGTTAACAAACAGTTTTTTGCTGTTGATTATTTAGCTATTCTTAAAAATCACTATTTCATTATTATATAAAATTGACAATTCGCTTTTAAAATCCCCCTACTCAGGATTAATATTGATGAGTCTTCTAATAAAATCAAATTCTCTGTATCAATTAGGATATCAATAAAAGACTTTATTTGTGTTTTAATCTCTAGTTCTTCATAAACAGCTTCATGAATCCCTAGATATGGAAACGTCAATTACCAGTTAGAATCAGGAATATCAGATTCTAGCCGTCTCATGAACTCTTCTGCAGCGCTGTATCCTTGCTGCTTTAGATACCAGTTATGTGCCGCCGCTTCAATTAACCCTGCCACATCACGACCAGGTTGGAGCTGAATCTCAATATGAGGAATCCGAACGTCCATATATTCCGTAAATTCAGGTTCGTGCTCCAGTTCATTATTAAGGGAATTTTTCTGCCGTTTTGTCAGTTCAATATCGAGCGCGATCCGAGTTTCATCCTGAAAAGCTTTTCTCCCATATAAGCGCACCACATTCAACAACCCGACACTACGTAGGGCGAGAAATTCCTTCGTCTTCTCATCGTGAGTACCGAGAAGGGTTCGTGGACTGAGCTTTTTCAACACGACGATATCATCAGCCACTAGCCGGTGACCCCGGCCGATCAATGTGTGTGCTGTTTCGCTTTTGCCGACTCCTGACTTTCCACGCAGTAAAATGCCCATTCCAGACACATTGACACAGACTCCATGTATCGCGATTTCTGGCGCTAGTGTTTTTACCATATAAGCATCCAGTTTCGTAATAAATTCAGAAGTAGTTTCAGGTTCGTTTGTACATAACAAAGGAATTCTCTCTTCTACACAATATTGAGTTAAATACGTTAGCCCTTCCTGCCCCGCTGTAACGATAAAGCATGGAGGGTGGTATTTGACGATATTACCTATTCGCAGTTGACGTTCATCTTTGCTTAACTTATGCAAAAAAATAATTTCCTTTTTTCCAAGAATTTGAACACGTTCAGTCGGGAAAAAATCAAAGTGACCAACGAATTCCAAACCCGGACGATGCGCCCGTGATTGCGTAATCGTTTGCTGTAGTTGATTTTCCCCAACTAATACTTTCAATGAAAACTTGCGAACTAAATTTTCAACCGTTAATGATTTCACGTCCATGACACTCACCTTCCTTCCTTAGAGCTGGGATCTTGAATTTTGCTTCAAGTTCTGACATAAGATCGACAAGCTTTCGATCTTTGTTACTACTGCTACTATTTGAATGAATGAGTTCTTCATATTTCTGACTGAATCGTGTATTGTCATTTCATTACCACCTTTCTTTTGGCCCTGATCAACGTACTTTTAGAAATCCCGGTCATTTCCTCTACTAGTTTATATGAATGAGTTTTTAATAGTCCTAAAGCTTGATCAATCTGTTTTTTGCTGTATTTATTAGGGCGGCCCTCTTTGAATTCCTCACGCTGCTTTGCAATAGCCTTTCCTACCTGGGTACGTTCTACAATCATATCTCTTTCAAACTCTGCGAAAGAACTCATAATGTTAAAGATAAGCCTTCCAGTAGGTGTATCATCAACTAAGATTCTCTTTAGCAACTGATATAGGTATGCTCCAGGAACAGTTTGATTTTGATTTTAACGATGAATTAAATCTTAGATACAATATTGCTCCAAGCCAAGATATTTTAGTTTTGGGGTTAAATGGTATTTCTCTTCATCATTCCTTCCTCCAAACCTTCTGGAAACCCGTGATTTCATAATCATAGTATTCCACTGTTAGAACTTCCACATACTGGTAACTATTTTTTACAATTTATTCATTTTATATTTTCAATGAATATATTTCCCGTGTAATAAACCGAGGGAATTTGATAACACCGTGGCATTTAGATCCAACCCTACTCTAGTATACTCTCCAGCAGAATAAATAAGCTTGATAGGATTCATTAAAAGACAAGAGAAAACCCCTTGATAGTGTAGACAAGGGGTTTGAGTTGATTGTTTGTAAGAATTGAACAACTTTTTTGTGTATTAGTCGGTTAAATTATCTAAAAACAGGTTGTTTTTCCTCAGCTAATGCTAATAGATGTTCTTTGATTTCTTCTACATTCACATTTTTTTGCGAAACACCGGTTTCCATTGCGGCTGTGGCAACAGCTGTTGCTACATGAGCCGCCACTCTTCGGTCAAATGGCTCTGGAATTACATAATTCGCGTGAAGTTCTTCTGTTGAAATTAATCCTGCAATCGCATAAACTGCAGCAAGTTTCATTTCTTCATTTATTTCTTTTGCATGAACGTTTAAAGCACCGCGGAAAATACCAGGGAATGCGAGCACATTATTGACCTGATTTGGGAAATCAGATCGTCCGGTTCCTACTACAAGTGCTCCCGCTTCTTTTGCCTCTTCCGGCATGATCTCTGGTACCGGATTTGCCATGGCAAAGATAATCGGATGCTGATTCATAGAACGAACCATTTCTTTGGTAACGGCACCTGCAGCTGATACCCCCACAAACACATCAGCTCCAACAAGAGCATCTGCTAATGTCCCTTGCTTATGTTCTTTGTTTGTAATGCCGGCCATTTCTTCTTTGAATTTATTCATACCGACCGGACGATCTTTATAAATGATTCCTTTTGTATCACATAAAATGACATCTTTTACACCCATATGGAGCAACAGCTTGCTAATTGCCACGCCTGCAGCACCAGCACCGTTTGCCACAACACGAATATCTTCTAGTTTTTTGTTCGCCAGTTTAAGAGCGTTGATTAACCCGGCAGCAGTTACAATGGCCGTCCCGTGTTGGTCATCATGAAAAATAGGGATATCGCACTCTTTTCGTAAACGATCTTCAATTTCAAAGCATTGAGGTGCTGCGATATCTTCTAAGTTTACCCCACCAAAAGTAGGCTCTAATAATTTGACGACCTCCACAATTTTATCCGGGTCAGTTGTATTTAGGCATAAAGGAAATGCATCCACATCAGCAAATGATTTGAATAACAATGCCTTCCCTTCCATAACAGGCATGGCAGCTTTCGGACCAATATTTCCAAGACCAAGTACAGCTGTTCCGTTTGAAACAACGGCAACGAGATTTCCCTTCATTGTATAGTCATATACTTTGCTTTCGTCCTCGTGAATTTCCAGGCAAGGCTCTGCTACACCTGGAGAATAGGCAAGACTTAGATCGTTCGCATCACGTACTGGAACCTTTGAATAGACACCTAGTTTCCCTTGGTTATCCTTATGCATCTTTAATGCTTTATCACGTAAAGTTGACATATATCGTATCTCTCCATTTGTTGAATTTTTCTGTTATCTAGCTGTAAGGAAAAAACCTCATGATTGAATAGAGTTTAACAGCTCTTATTCCTTTAGTTCTCTCCTATAATGTTTGAAGCATTTAACTGACTCTTGTCATCTGTTTATACCAGTTTAACTAGTTTTCAACTTAATAATTTCATTAAGAGTGTTGCTAATATAACAGTCGCAGCACCACCAAGTCTTGTTGCAACTTGTGCAAACGGCATTAATGACATACGGTTGGAGGCTGATAAAATGGCTACATCACCTGTTCCGCCTAGACCACTATGACAGCCTGTTACAATCGCTGAATCAACAGGAAACATATTCATAAATTTCCCAACAAAATACCCAGTCCCTACCATTGCAATAACAACTACAGAACAAATTACAACATAAGCCGGAGTTACAATTTTCACCACATCTTCTAATGGGATAAAGAGGAGACCTAAACCAACCATAAGAGGCCATGTTAAACTTGTTGAAACAAATTTATATAAATGATAGGCTCCTTGTTCCATTTTTGCAGGCATCACATTTAAACATTTGACCAATGTGGCAGCCACAATCATGAGTACAGGACCAGGGATACCAAGGAATTTATGCGCGAGACTGCCAAAGATGAAGAAACAGCAGGCAATCAATAATCCGGCACCCATTAACGAAAAATCGACAGGTTTAGTAATATTCGTTTTATTTGAAATCCCATCGCCACCTTTTGCTTTCACTAGAACACCATTTCCAGTTAGTTCAGGTCTTTTCTCCCCTAAACGTTTCATTAAACCTGCACAAATAATCGCAACAATATTTCCAATGACAGCGGCAGGAACCATCTGCGATACAAAGCTCTCAGCAGATGTACCTAAAATTTGAGAGTATGCTAGAGAAAGCGGTAAGATTCCCTCTCCAATTCCACCGCCAATAATTGGTACAACAATATAGAAAAATGTATGTTTCATTTCATATCCAAACAATGATCCAACCAAAACTCCCGCTACTACTGCAGCAAGCGTTCCTAATAAGAGTGGAACAAACATACGTGTAAACCCTTGTACTAATACTTTTCGGTTCATTCCAAGTATACTTCCTGCAACTAAACAAGATATATATAGATAAAGGAAGTTAGATGTTTTCATCAGGGTTGTAACCGCTTCCATCGCGGCTGGATTAATCAAATTATAAAATACCAAAATAGACGGAATTAAGAGCGCTAGTATCGCTGGGCCTCCAATATCCTTCAATATAGGAACTTTTAATCCTATATCCCCAAGTAAAATCCCCATAACCATGATGACGGCAAAACCACCAATCATATCAGGTGGGAGCTGATTGTATACAGATGCTCCATAAATAATAAGTGCTAATGCTACATAAAGTGGTAAGGGAATAACTCCTATCTTCAATTCCTTAAGTTTAGATAAAAAGCTTTGTTTTTCAACTTTCTCATCTATATAATGAAGCGTTTGCATTTTTTTTGCTGGTTCCATTTATTGCCCCTCCTTTTCTCCTATAATCTAATATTATAAAATTTCAAAAAATTTCGATATATTTTGTAACTTTTAAAACTACTTTTGTAATTAAAAAAAGTAAATTGTCGAATAGTGAAACTGTAGCCCATTTTGTAAGTCTTTTAATTTATCCCCTTCTTAATAACAAAAAAAGTCCTAATAAGGACTCTAGTTAATTATGAATGCATTTTGTTATTTAGTAGTTTCTATTCCATCTGAGACCATCTAAAGAGCACCATTTCCTTGCCCGTTTCTTCTCAACCGGAATAATAAAAATTCAATTATTCTTTACTTATTTATTCGGATGTTTTTTCAATTTTTTTCTGGAGTCGTTCTATCTCTTTCTAGGGTAGCGATATGAAATACACAAACTCCTAACGTTCCGCGGATTGGAACATATGCATGGAGTTGCGGTCCGATATACTGTTTCCTGATAATTGACGTTGAAGATTTATCGCTTGTGTAATTTAAAAAAGCAACATATGCTGCTTTTTGTTATTCATATTTATCAAGTGCAGATCGGTTCGACTCATTATACATATAAGAATAAAGAGGTCTACCTATTCCATATGTTAATGTCTTATCAATTACATGAATATCATTTAAGAATTTTAAATACTTCCTAATTGAAACTCTCGATATATCTGTTACTTCTGCAATTTCATCTGTAGAAAATGGAGTATTCCTTTGCCTTTTAACAGCATCAAATACTGTATTTAAAGTTTTTCTTGATAATCCTTTTGGCAGAGGCTTTAATGGTTCAGCTATAGCGTATTTATTTTGTTTGACTAGTAAGAGTTCGTCTAAATCCTTCTGTTTCATTTTACTTTGTTGATTTAGATATAGGTGTTTATTTTGGTAAGATGTAAGTGCCTGTTGAAATCTCTCAAATTCAAATGGTTTAATTAAATAATCCACTACTCCATATCTTAGTGCTGTCTGAATTTTGTCTACGTCAGAGGCAGCTGTAATTAGAATGACGTCTAATTCTCTTTTTTCTTCTCTAATTTTACTTAATAGAGTTAACCCATTTTCTCCTGGCATGTATACGTCTAAAAGCATTAGATCTACCTTTTTGCTATTGATGACTTTTGTCGCTTCATTTACAGAATGTGCTACACCCACTAAAAAGAAACCATCTATTTCCTTCAGATATCGTTTATTAAACTCTGCAACCATCGGGTCATCCTCTACAATTAGAACGTTTATCATTCGTCTTCCTCCTCTACCTCGTAAGGAACTTGAATTATAAATTCTGTCCCGTTTTCAACGCTTAAGTTTAGCTGAATTGTTCCTCCTAAACTTTCTACGCTTTTACCCACTAAATATAATCCGTAACCACGATTTGATTTTTTTGTTGAGTACCCTTTTTTAAATATATGAGTAAACTGCTCCTTTTTAAGCCCTGGACCTGAGTCGCGGACTTTAATTTGAAGTTGGTGTTTATCATAGTTTAATTTTAACTGTAGTTTCTTTTCCTTCATATCATCCATAGCTTCTATCGCATTATCTATTACATTTCCGACAATTGTAATTAATTCATGGATAACATTTGCCTCTTTAGGTGCTGGAATGACTGTCTCATTATCTATCATCATCTCCACCTGATTTTCTCTAGCAAAGCTAAGCTTCCCCATAATAAATCCTGCAAGAGCAGGATCTTTAATATTCTTCGTAACATAATCAACTTCATTTACGCGATGATTAACAACTTCATTTATATAATTTGTTAACTCATCATAAAATCCCGTTTTAACCATTCCAAGAATAACATGAAGCCGATTCATAAATTCATGTGACTGGGCACGTAAAGCTTCAGCATACATCCGGACACCTGTTAATTGTTCTGCTAATTCATGAACCTCAGTTTTTTCCCTAAATGTTGAGATTGCTCCGACTATTTCTTTGTTTACGATCAGAGGAACACTATTAACTAAAATTGATACACCATTAAAAGTTAACTCTTCATCTTGTTCGGGCTTACCTGTTTTTAACACCCGATCTAATTTTGAATATGGCATATACTCTGTTAATTTCATATCAATAGGATTGTCTGGCAAGCCAGAATTCATAAAGATTCGTAAAGCTGACTTATTTACAAGTGTTATCGTTGAGTCTTTATCAACTGCAATAATCCCTTCGTGTACAGATTGTAGCATTGTATTTCTTTCTTCATGAATTTTGGCAATCTCAAACGGCTCTAATCCAAATAATATTTTTTTTATGTACCTTGCTAGAATAACCGCTCCTAATACACCAACTAAAATACCTATAATTGAACCAATGATAATATTATGATGCGCCTTTTCTAGAGCTTGTTCAACATTATTAAGAGATATCCCTACTGCAACGGC
The DNA here is from genome assembly GCF_042433335.1 of Metabacillus herbersteinensis. NCBI lineage: Bacteria > Bacillati > Bacillota > Bacilli > Caryophanales > Bacillaceae > Metabacillus > Metabacillus herbersteinensis. Next base: position 10,094 of record NZ_JBHLVO010000043.1, on the reverse strand, counting down.
TCCAATCTGTTCATTATCAGCGCCGTAGATAGGAGTGAATGCACGTAATGATTGTCCTAGTGTCCCTTTAGATAACGAGATATGTTCTTCTCCATTTAATACGGCCTTTTCATCTCCACCAACAAAGCTTTTTCCTATCATTTCTGGATTAGGATGAGATTTTCTAATTCCGTTCATATCCATAACCACGATAAAAAGAACATCAGTAGCTTGTTGAATATCGACAGTATATTGTTGGATCGCTCCTGCATTCTGTTCTCCATTCTCTAATCCATTTGTAACGATCACAGATTTGGCAACTGTTCTTGATACAATCTTTGATTTTTCTTCTTGGTTGTTACGAATCGTATCACTTACTGTTTGACTAATTAACAAACCAGTAAACAGCAATGACAGAAGAACAACTAAGCATACAAAGAAAATGATAATGGTACTTAGCTTATACTTTTGTTTTGACAAGTAATCACTCCTATGAATTAATGATTAGGTTGCACGCTTTATTTTAAATGACATACCTTTTTAATACATCGATGTTTTTGTGGTATATAAAAAGCCTTTCCTAAAAAGTTTATTAGGAAGGGCTAAAAAAGTAAATATTATTCTTATTAGTTCTTGTTGCTACGGAATCCATGGTAAAGCAAAATAGCAAATTGCGCACATTGCTGAAAACGAACAAAAAACAAGCCTATTTGATCTCGCCAAATCTTTAAAGTGTTATTTTGCACATCCAACTTTAAAAACCCAGCTACCTTCACTTGAGAAAATTGCTGGGTTTCTTCATTATTTACATCCAATCATTCATTTATAGAACTATTCGGATCTGCCTATTAAAAAAGCGACTGATCATTGTTCAGCAATCGTTGGCAATAGGTAAGCGTTTGAGGTAATCCCGGCTTTTAGTCGCGCGCCCGATTGTTGAAGATCAAAGGCTGTTGAAGCTGGCTCGCACTTGTTGAACTCTAGCACCTGTTAGTTCAACAAAAATGTACATTACTAAACAAAAGGTTTCCCTTATTTCCCTTCCTTTAAATAAGAATTCAAGAGTTTACGGACATACCTTAAACACAAATATAGACTTAGATACAGAAATGGATATAAAATCGCTGAATACCAAAGTTTCCAACCATTATAGTAAAACGTTCCTGACCATAAATAAAACTTCTCAAACACAACCGCAAACACTGACCAAGTAGCTATGTATATTATTTTGTTTCTTATGTTTTTATCGGTAGGATAATAATTTAAAAAAACAACATTCACTACATGCCCGGAAGTCTGTTATCTATATATAAGCTTGCAGAAGAGCTGGAAATGAGTCGGACTCCGATTTCCAATGCGATCGCTCGCTTGGAATTAGAAGGTTTTGTCGTAGCATTAAAAAACCGAGGAGTAATGGTAAAAGAAATCTCCACTAAAGAAATCATCGATATGTTTGAAGTAATTTTTGCCCATCAGATGTATGTGTTAGAATCAGTCGAACATTTCGAACATTACACGTTCAACCTTAATGAGTTAAAGTCCATTTTAGATCGACAATTAAATGAAAAAGAACAAGAAAACTATTTCAAATATGTCAATTTTTCACTATCATTTATTAGAAGCTTCATAGCTACTGCAAAAAACAATGTGATGCTGCAAATTATGGACGATCACCGAGATAAAATTGTGATGAGTGCTGTTGCGAATTATAAGCTCTATCCTCAGCAAAGATATTTTTCAGGTGCACATTATAACAGGGCAATCTATGAGGCGCTATTAGAAGAAAATTTTGAGCAGGCTAGACAAAGAATATATGAATTTAGGCAAAAAACACGTGAACGAGTAATGATGAGTGGTTCATTTTAAGATCTTCTAGTAGATGAGTATCAAGTCTAAGCAAATCAAACAAGTGCTTTTTCAAAAAATCCTTGGCTGCTTCTCCTGTTGGTTAAATAAAGTGATCGAAATGGAAACGAAAAGTTTTTTCAAGATATTCAAAATGATAGATACTTCTAGTTAACATAATTGTTCCTAACGTACGTTCCCTATCACAAACTCCCTTTGGGGCCATGAGGATCAACTTGTCATAATTTATTGTATATGCAGGATTTTACAAAACGTTGATAAATCAACGTTTTTATGCGCTCAAGCTCGCCTAATGGCTACATAAAAAAATGGAGTTTTTATTCAAGCTCTTATTCCATTAAATGGCCCAATACATAAAGAAGGACGCTTTTTCTTGCTAAAGAAAAGCGCCCGATTGCGGAATATCGATCTTGAGCTACATTGCTGAAGAGTTATTGCGTAAACGCACCCGTTAGCACAATAAAGAAGACCTTAAAGAAATGGATTAATATTACCGTATAGGCCTAAAGCACCTGTTACTTGAATAAGGAAAAAGAGATTTACCTCAAATTGATGTACACGTTGTCTAATCAAATTATTTTTCTAATGCCATATTAACAGATTCAATAGCATGTATCACTGTTGTATCAAATAATGGCACTTATGACTTTTACCAATAATCCAATCCTAATTTATTTCTAGTGTAAAAGCGTTTCTAGTAACCTATATTTATCCTGCTTATCAGCCATTTCAACATTAACGTTTTCAAGTTCTCTCGGTAAGCAATTAAGTAGGTGGTGGAAGCTCCATTAAGTAGTTATTTAAATGTCCTCCTCCCTTTTTTTTCCTGGTTGGATAGATTCAGTAACTATCAGGGACAACGGGTTAAGTCGGACAGTGAAGTTGGATGACGTAAGGCACGCCGTTGATACCTATTTAAAGGATGAATTGAATTGCATTGTTCTTATTAAAGAAAATTATATTGCGGTTGAAAGAACAGCAAAAAGCCTATCTTCTGTACATCAGTTTATTTCAGCGTAAACACGTTTTATAAGACTATGATTCTATATACGGCCCGGAATATTATCATAAAAATGATGAAAAAAATATGGGGTAAGAGAGCAAATGAATATAATAAATAGATAAAAAGCTGATGATATTCCTTGACATAGGAAATCATCAGCTCTTTTGATCCATAAAGGGTTCCATTTAAATTTTGAAGTTATGTGTCAAATCTTTCTTTCAACCGAACTACTGCTAACATATAATCGTTAAGCTTCTTTTGCATAATCTTTTTTAAATACTGCAGTGTTTTTCTTTACAAAGTCGTTATCGTTTTTATAGATTAGAAATAGTATTAAACCTGTAAATAGAAATCCACCCGTAAGGTTTCCTAATAAGACAGGAAATTGATTCCAAAGCCACCATTCAGTGATGGAAATATTCGCACCAAACATTATTCCAGATGGTATTACAAATAAATTAACAACCGCATGCTCAAAACCTTGAGCGAAAAATGTAAAGATTGGTAGCCACATCGCAACGATTTTGCCTCCTGTAGACTTGGAGGTCATTGCCATAACCGCACCGAGAGTTACCATCCAGTTACATAACATTGCTTTGACAAATACCGTTATTTGTCCATCAATTCCAAACTTTTCATACCCAATTGTTTTTGTCTCAGCTGTCTTGATTATCAATTGAACAACTGCGTTCTTATCAATAGGAGTATTACCCATATCTGTAACAGCAATATAGTATAATACAGCGTAAAATAAACATCCCAGTAAGTGCCCAATCGTCACCCAAAAAAAGTTAACAATCATTTTCCAAAAGCTTGTTTTTTTTCCTAGAACTGCAACCGGTATAAGAGCGAAATTTCCAGTAACAAGATCAAGTCCTAATAGAACAATGATTACAAAACCTACGGGGAACACCAGCGCCCCTATAATCCCTAGATTTGTTTGAGTTGTCGCGGTAAAGGCTAATGTCGTCGCAAAGGCTAGCAATGCTCCTGACAATCCCCCCCCTAAAAGAAGATGTTTGATTGACTGGTTTGACTTTCTAGTACCTGTCTGAATCATGCTTTCTAATACTTGTTCGGGTTTAATATACGCCATTAAAACCAACCTTCCAAGTTGCTTACACGATCGATAGACTTACAATTTCTTTCCACATTCTCTTGTCTATATGTAACGTGCGCGGATAAGTAACTAACGTAAAAATCTTTTTAGGCAAATATAATGACTATATAAAAAAGGGGATTATTTAGAGAATGCCACTTTTAAAACAAATAAAAAAAGAAAATGTATTGATATTTTTTTTATTCATTGTAACCTCTCCTTTTTGATTTTTCTTACAACTAATATACCACCATCTCTACATCCTTTGTATTTTCGTGTAAGAAAATGTGACATGTTAATTTCCGGAAATATATTTCTACAATAGTTATGCCAACGCTCTACTAAACTTGGATCATTATCGATTCATTGTTTAAAGTTTCGTTTGAAGTATATAATTTTCATCCATACAGCATCTGATATTAAAGGTGTCAAATAACCACGATGCTAAAATATCAATAAAACGAGATAATTTAAAAATCTTGTACCTTCCCCCAAATGCCCCTCATAAAAATGTCGTCTCTTTTACTCTCAATCATTCTTTATTTTTCTCAGAGCGACGTTTTTAATTCTGAAAAATCCGAATTGGATACAGGCTTACTTTTTTAACATTTCTATTCTGTTTCCTCTATTGAGAATTATTTGGAATTAAATGATTCTCATATCTATGACTAAGCCCTATTAATTTATTGTGATTATGGTGCTCTTACTTCCGAAGATCGCAGTATATTACTTTGCAATATTTGAAACAGTTTAAAGACTGATAATAAACAGAAACTCACTACATTTAGCACCAATTTTAAAAGCATCAGGCTTATTCCGGAATCGGGCGAGTTTGTAGAAAAGATATAAAAGGATCAAACATATTAGTCTAATATGTTTGATCCTTAATTTGTTATTCACGCCAAATAAGTATTAAAAGATGCAAAATAAATATAAAATTTACACTACATTAAGAAAATAGTGTCAAAACTGTAAAGTTATAGCACCTAAATAGGATATAAAGTTTTAACTAATCGAACATAGGACAGATAAGTAATCAAAAATTAGAAACAAAGACAACTTATGCTTGCAAAGTATCAGCTGGTGATTAATAATACCCCTAATTTCACTTGATTCTTCCGAGATTAACCACTACAATTCGTAGTGGAGGTATGAAATGAATATAAAAACTTTCAAATACGATCAAGTCGGGCTACATCGTTTCTTTGGTCCCTTAGAAGCTAAAATCATGAAGTATCTTTGGGATAACAACGAGCAGAGCATTAAAGCAGTTCAACAGCATTTGGACATTGATAAGCCTATCAACTTTAATACGGTAATGACAGTTATGAACCGTCTGGTTGAAAAAGGCATTCTTGAAAAGAGAACAGAAGGAAGGCTTTCTTTATTTTGTCCGGTTCAATCTAAAGAGGAGTTCATAGAAGAGCAGTCCAAGAAAATAACTGAGAATTTGCTTGACGAGTTTGGTGGTGCTGTCATTAACCATATGCTTGATGCAATGAAAGACGTTGACCAAAGCTTACTCGATAAATTAGAACAAAAAATTAAATCCCTAAAAAAGGACAAAAAATAATGTGGAAGAAAAAGTCTTATTTCGTAATAAGCCTAAGTCTATTAATTGCCTTTATAGTATGGAGCCAGATGGGAATGTTTCTGGTACACATCCTTTTTGGAGTACATATTAAAGCAAATTTCTTTAAATTTTGCTTTAGTTTATTCAAGGAAAATTCGTTCTACTATTTTTTGGTCATTATTTTTCTGAATGTCGTAATATCATACAGCATATTGTTCACTGTATTTAAAATTACAGAACAATTTCTTATCTTAAGGAAATTTAAACAAAGGCTGCTTGTTTCAAGAAATGATGAACTGACAACATTGATAAGAAAGAAATTCAAACGCGTAAAACAAGGTATCTTAATTGTGACGGACGCTCAGCCTCTGGCCTTTACTGTTGGATATAGACAGCCACTCATCGTTCTTAGCAGCGGTTTAATTCAATTATTAGACACGGATGAACTAGAAGCTGTAGTTGAACATGAATACTTTCACCAAAAAAATTATGATTCTTTAAAAATCTTTATTTTACAGTTGATTTCACATGCCTTCTGGTTTGTACCGCTGACCAAATGGTGTTATAAAAACTATAAAATAATCAGCGAATTATTAGCTGATGAATACGCCATAAAAAAAATGGGGACTGAATTGGGTTTGAGCACTGCATTGTTAAAGTTAATTAAGAATAGAATCACTGTAAATTCCGCTCCTGTCCTCGTTCATTTCTCGAATGAAGCCGTAAACTATAGACTGCAGCAATTAGTCGACCCTCAGAGAACCATTCCTTTGAGACTGGATACTACTACAGCAGCGGTCTCCATATACGTTCTGGTCATGCTATTGGGAATGATCTTAGTGACTGTCACATGACTGTCACTTGATTTTTTTTATCTTTAACACTACACTTTGTAGTGTATAAAATATAAAGGAGATGCATCATGAATAAAGAAGAAATCGGAAACTTTTTATTAAGAGCAATATTAGGAGTCACATTTTTCATGCATGGCTTATCTAAATTTAAAGGGGGATTATCTAACCTAGCTGGATGGTTTGAAAGTTTAGGACTTCCGGGATTTATGGCTTATGCAGTCGGTACCATTGAATTAATTGGAGGAATAGCTTTAGTTTTAGGTCTTGGAACAAGAATATTTTCTGTCTTATTTATTTTGATAATGGCTGGTGCAATAATTTTTGTAAAATTTGGAGCTGGTTTTTTAGGTAATGGGGAAATGGCTGGCTTTGAATTAGACCTAGTATTATTGGTTATCGCTCTTCATCTATTAATAAATGGAAGCCGGTTCTTTTCTCTTGATTCTATGTTACCTACCGCTAAAAAGAAATTAAACATGGAGATTATCCAATAATTCTACCTTCACGTTTTATTTAATTCCTCATCTAATGCTTTTCTATAAACTGCAGCTGAGTGAGGGGTTGACCCCATGAAGGTTAGGTTAGAAACAAGCCGGAGTTCCCTAACATGGGAACTCCGGCTTTAGTTCTTATATTTATAGTACTCGTAAAGGTTTAAAATCAAGTTTGTATCTTCTTAAAAAGCAACATTTATCTTTCCTCTAATTCATTAATTAACTGTGCAAGATTCGGATCATCTATATAATTTTCAATAGTAATGATTTTTTTATCTTTATGAGATAATCTCTTTCTTTCTAATAAAACTTTACCCGTTTTATCAAAGTTAATTTAACTTTTAAGGTCAATGAAAAAGCAAACTCTCTACAATCTTTATTATTCAATGTTTTAGGTTCTTTTGCGCAGTTTGAAAAAGATATAATCGTTGAACGAACATCTGAAGGTAGAGAAAAAGCAAAATCAATAGGTAAACACATGGGCCGCCCTTCACAGCAGAGAAAAAATATAGAAGAAGCCCTACGATTATATAATAGTAGAAACACGAATGGATTAAGTGTGAAAGTCATTGTGAAACTCATTGGTGTGCCTAAAGCAACTTTATATGTGGAAATGAGAAAGAAACGTGCGAACAACCTAGAATAGTTGTTGCACGTTTTGAATATCTCAATTAAACCCATTACTATACATTTTTACTGTGAACCCATGCCATCGACTTATATCGTATGACCTGTTGTATAGTTTGATTCATCCAAAGCAGAAACCTCTCTTTAGGGATAAGTCATATGGGACACTCAGATTATAGTATTTTCGCGAAATTAAAAAACGGATTTGATTAATTTAATTATGGTGTTTATCCCATTCATAAAAGTGTACTTTTACGAACGGATCTTTCTTGAATAAACACTAATTGATTTCTAGTATTATGGAAAAACTAAAAAATAATAACTGAGGGGTACCAATGACCGGAGCTTTTGAATCAATAACAGCAATTAACTCATGAACTATGTCCAAGGATGATTCGTAGTTAAAAACGTGGCCAATTCTTTACTTTTTTGTTTTCTTTCTTTGCGCATCCTTGTTCGCTCTGGTGCGGTTTCATGTAATTTTCTCTCTTCTTCTGTTTCCGGAACGACTTCAGGAACTCGTGTTGGACGTTTATGTTGATCAAGTGCGACAAATGTTAAGAGGGCAGTTGCTGCCATTTTATATTCACCGCTTTTTAAGTCTTCAGCAATAATTTTCACAAACACTTCCATTGACGATGTGCCTGTCGATGTCACATAGGATTCAAAACAGACTGAATCTGTTGGTCGAACCGGATGTAAAAAGTCCACTGAATCCGTTGAAGCAGTTACACATTCCTTTCGGCTATGACGCGCTGCAGAAATGGAAGCGACTTGGTCTATATCACTCATTAACCGACCACCAAATAACGTATTGTGATTATTTACATCGTTTGGAAATACACGACTTGTTCGTATAACTCGTGATTCTTTGCAATATTTTGCTTCCATAAACACACCTCACTTCTCTAATATTGATCGTTCCAGTTTCTTAGTTTTCTATAACAAGCTGAATATTTAGGCTTTTCATAGAATGATTAACTACCTCATATTGGAATCACTTGTAACCTCTATATTCCCCATATATTTTGAAAAAGGAAGCATATACTGGATCAACTGTATATGCTTATAAATTATCATGAGTCAACTAAACAATAATCATTATCCCCTCAATAAATGAGAAATTCATTGTTTCCAACATGTTGTTAATACAGTGATTTAGTTCCTTTAACCTACTCTTTGCCCATCTAAGAACAAAATCTATTCCCTAGTAATCAATTACTTCAGATAAATCAATTTAGTCAAATGTAACAACGTATTCTCAGTCTTATAAGCACATAATTCTAATTAGCAATCTTCAAAACTTATTATAATGGGTATGGCAACCGTTTTGAAACGATAGTGTTTTCTTTCTTCTACTTAATTCTATAATCTTTGCATTCGTTTGGCCTTATATTGTTCAAAATCCCATTTAAATACAAAGGTGGATCGGCGTTGGTATAACCGCATCTATTTTAACTTCATCTTTCACAAAATGAAAGCTGAAACGAGGATTGTCTGTATCAAATATCCATATTGGGAAGTTACTAAGTAAACCACCATCTAAAATATAGGATTCGTTACGGTCTTTTGACTTCCAAATAACCGGACGGAAGAAAAATGGCAAAGAGGCACTCATCATAACGGCAGTTGAAACTTTTAAATCAGCAGGAGTCATCCTATATCGATCCAAATCATCTGGCAAAATAAGCATTTGGCCATTCGAAACATCAGAAGCAATAATCTTCAACTTTCCATCTGGAAGATCCGCGAATGTCTTAATGCCTTTGATGAAAGTAGTGTATCCACCCATGTATCCAAATAATCGTTTTTATAAATTCCGAGGTGAACTATAAGTTCTAAAAAGGTGCCGAAAATGGGAATTCGATTCAGGATCGTCCTACCTCGATGCTTTGAGAAATCGATTTCACTCAGCCGGTCTCTAATTTCATAGCTATTATAGCCGCTTGCCAAAAGAGCAGCTATTACGGCTCCCGCTGATGTTCCAGCCAGTCTTTCCCATTCTACTTTTTCCTCTTCCATTGAATCGCTCCAATAAAAGCAATTCCCCTGACTCCACCACCTTCAAAAACAGCATCTGCCTTCAATTTTTTCCACCCCTCGATAAGAGTTAATAATTATTAAACAGCTATTTAGTTAAATAACAATTATTACAAATAAAGTAAAATTTCACAATCTCTTATTCCGCACTCTGGCCCTTAAATGAAAAATAAGCGCAGATCCTTATTCCAGAATTGTGCCCGATTGTTAAAGAAGGAAGGAGCAATTTTTATTAAAAACTACTTCATATGTTACGGCTTACAAAATTCGAGTATTCATTAACCTTTGGAAAAATTCGTTTTTGGCTTCCCTATATCCCTCCATCTCTTTCCCTTCGTATTGCATTTTAACCTAAATTGGGGACGATCAATGACCGCCTTCATGGCGGACATTGACTTTTTTAACGTATCGTTGTTGTTGAAAAAAACGCTTCATACGCTTTTGTCGGATTGGCAAACCATGCAGCAATTTCGTTTGCTTTTACTTGGTCCTGTGCACCCTGAAGTAGCAATTGAACAACATGCTCAGGTAATGGTTTCGTCATGGCATTTGTCCATTC
>NZ_JBHLVO010000042.1:0-35744 GCF_042433335.1 Metabacillus herbersteinensis | reverse complement strand
GTGGACACCCTTGCCTTCGACTAATGGTTCGCATATCCCAACGCCCATAACGGACTTCCACCGTCTAGTTGATGAACATGCCTGGCACACAAAAAAAGGCAATCGGGTTACCGATTGCCCTTTTTCCTTACCACCAAATAATCGTTACAAAAGTTAAAACCGTGATTAATCCAACAGCTAAACCAGAGTATAAAAATAACGCTGGGGTTTCATGTCCTTTATGACTCATGTGCATGAAATAATAGAGTTGGAAAATAACCTGGATCACTGCTAATAGAATAATGAATGGTACCTTAAACCAAAGTTCAATCCCATCATATCCAACTGTAACAAATGCGATTAGTGTTAAAAAAATCATCAAAGCAAAAGTTACGACTTGGTGCTTCATATCTTCTGCATTCTTTTTACGTCGATAAGCAATATCTACATTTGGGTTTCCTGAGTTTTGATTGGTCGCCATCAGTTTATCCCACCATTCCCATTAAGTATACAACCGTAAAGATGAATACCCAAACAACGTCAATGAAGTGCCAGTAAAGGCTTGCTACATAGAATTTAGGAGCGTTGTATAAATCTAGTCCGCGCTTTGCATTACGAACCATTAAAGTGATAATCCACAGTAAACCAAAGGCAACGTGGAGACCATGCGTTCCAACAAGTGTATAAAAGGCAGAACCTAATGCACTACTTGTAATTGTAAATTCATACTCATGAATATAATGTGTGAACTCATAAATTTCTAATGCTAGGAAAGCTGCCCCTAAAAGGACCGTAATTCCCAACCAAAGCTGCATTTTAGCAAAATTAAAGTTCTTCATATGATACATTGCATAAACACTTGTTAAACTTGATGTTAAAAGCAACATTGTTGCAACAAAAACGATTAAAGGTTCAAAGAGTTCCTGAGTAGATGCTCCACCTGCAGTAGATTCTCTTAATGCTAAGAATGTTGCAAAGAGACAAGCGAATAAAACTGTCTCTCCACCTAAGAATAACCAAAAACCAGTGAATTTATTTTTACCTTCAAGGGTTGCCTTTTCAGGCGCAGCAGGAAATTTTTCAGCTGTTAATTTTTCTTCAGCGTGTTGCATTATACCTTACCCCCTTTTTGGTTATCATCAATTAAATCTTCTTTATGAATGTGATAGCCGTGATCATCGATTACTGAACGAAGGAACATTGCTCCTAATGTAATAATGAACCCTACTACTATGGCCGGAAGCCCCCAACCATAGTCTTCACGGTACAAAAGTCCAAATGATACAACAAACAAACCTAGTGAAATGATGAATGGTAAGATTGAACCGTTAGGCATATGAATATCTCCTATTGGCTCTGCAGGAGTCATCTCTTTCTTGCCTTCCATCTTCTCAACCCATAGTGCATCTAATCCACGGACAAGTGGTGTTTGTTTAAAGTTGTACTCTGGTGGTGGAGAAGAAATTGCCCATTCAAGTGTACGTCCGTCACCCCATGGATCCATACCAACTTTTTTACCTTTAACAGAAGTAACGACAATGTTATAGAAAAATACGATTGTAGCAACTGCCATAAAGAATGCGCCAATTGTACTAATGACGTTTCCTAATTCTAACCCTTGACCAGGTAAGAAAGTGAAAACACGACGCGGCATGCCCATTAATCCAAGAAAATGTTGAATAAAGAATGTTAAATGGAACCCGGTGAAAAATAATACAAAAGTTATTTTTCCTAACATTTCATTTAACATTTTACCAAACATTGTCGGCCACCAAAATGTTACACCAGCAAATAATGCAAAAATCAAACCACCAACGATTACATAATGAAAATGAGCTACAACGAAATACGTGTCATGGTATTGATAGTCAGCAGAAGCTGCAGCTAACATAACCCCAGTTACTCCACCCATTAGGAATGTTGGTATAAATGCAACAGACCAGATCATTGGCGTTGTAAAACGAATTGTGCCGCCCCACATAGTGAATAACCAGTTAAAAATCTTAATACCCGTTGGTACTGCAATCGCCATTGTTGCTACTGCAAAAATGGCGTTAGCGATCGGACCAAGTCCAGTCGTAAACATGTGATGTGCCCAAACCATGAATCCTAAGAAACCAATTAGCACGGTTGCAAACACCATCGATGAATACCCAAATAATCGTTTCCTTGAAAACACAGGAATGATTTCAGAGAAAACACCAAACGCAGGTAATATCAAGATATATACTTCTGGATGTCCAAAGATCCAGAATAAGTGTTCCCAAATGACAGTGTTCCCACCCATTGCTGGATCAAAGAAACTAGTGCCAAATAAACGGTCGAACATAAGCAATGCTAAACCTACAGTTAATGCAGGGAAAGCAAATAAAATAAGTGCAGATGCTACGAAGGTCGTCCATGTGAATAAAGGCATACGCATATAGGTCATACCTGGTGCGCGCATGTTAATAATCGTAACAAGGAAGTTAATCCCGGCTATTAAGGTACCTAATCCGGAGACCTGTAACCCTAGTAAATAAAAGTCAATTCCATGTCCAGGTGATTCTAGCGCTAAGGAAGCGTAAGATGTCCAACCTGCATCTGGCGCGCCACCTAAGAACCAACTTAGGTTTAAGAATATTCCTCCAAAGAAAAATAACCAAAACCCTAAAGAGTTTAAGAATGGAAATGCTACGTCACGCGCCCCAATTTGAAGCGGTACTACTGCGTTCATTAATGCGAATATTAGTGGCATAGCAGCTAGGAAGATCATTGTTGTTCCGTGCATTGTTAAAATCCCATTATAGAGACCTGCACTAACAAAGTCATTGTTCGGAATCGCTAGCTGTATGCGGATAAGCATTGCTTCTAATCCACCTACAAGGAAGAAGAAGCCACCGGAAATCAGGTAAAGGATCGCGATTTTCTTGTGATCTACTGTTGTTAAGTAGTCCCAAATTACCGCACCGACCCCTTTCTTCTGAGTCAACGTGCTCACAGTGTTACCTCCCTTTAATATACTAATGACTAATTAGTCTTCGATTTTTAAACCTTTTAAGTACTCTGTTAAAGCGTCTAGTTCTTGATCATTTAGCTCAGGATACGTGTTAGTCATTTTGTTTCCTGGCTTGTAGCTTTCTGGATCTTCTAACCATGCACGAATGTTTTCTTCGTTATGTGGCATAATCCCAGCGATACGAGAACGTTCTCCGAAGGTTGCTAAGTTAGGTGCAGTTCTGGCTTGTTCTGGTCTTTCGTCAAGCGGGCTAACAGCATGACAACCAATACAACCCTTTTCTTCAAATAACTGTTCACCTTGCTTGGCTAAGTCTCCCTCAGCAATTTGTTCGTATGAAGTCATTTCTCCGACCCACTGATCAAATTCTTCTCGTGGTAACGCTTTTACCTTGAAGTCCATAAGTGCATGTGATGGTCCACAAAGATCAGCACATTTACCATAGAAATATTCTCCAGCATCATCGGCACGCTCAGAGTCAAATTCCAACCATAATTTGTTCACATTATCGGTGTTTGTATCCATTTTCCCACCAATTGCTGGAATCCAGAATGAGTGCTTAACATCTGAAGAAATTAAATTAAAGTAAACTTTTTCATCAGTTGGAACAACTAGATCTTGACTTGTAACGATCTTGTGGTCTGGATATTCAAATTCCCACCAGTATAAATTCGCTCTTACGTTTACAACAAGAGCCTCCTCTGGTTTGCGATTTTCATCATCCATAATATCAACATCAGCAAGCTGGAATGTTGAAGATACGACAGGAACTGCTAGTACAAGTAACAAGAGAATAGGAATAACAGTCCAAATGATTTCAAGCTTATGATTTCCTTCAACTTGTTCAGGAATTTTGTTTTCTTCATTTTTGCGTCGACGGAAACGTACAACAACATAAATGAAGATTACTGTTACGACTGCAATGACAACAACCATCATGATCGTACTCAACATAATAATGTCGTACTGCATATCCGCTACTTCACCAGCAGGTCGAAGCGTGGAAAGAAACGGTTCACCACAGCCGGCTAAGACAAGCGTCATCAATGCAAATAGATAAAATAGACGCCATTTTGTCAGCCACTTTTTCATAGCTAAATCAAACCCCTCTTTCAGTAATTTATTCTCAATTTTCTTAGTAGAAAATGAGAATTCCTTCTATAATAAATTCTTTTTAAGAAAGAATTTCAGAGTTAGACAATGGTAAAAATCACCATTGCAACAAAAAGAATCGTTAAATAGTTGATTGAGTAGACAAACATCCATGTTGCCCACTTAATATCATCTTTAACTTTAAAGCCTAATAATCCAATAACTCCCCAACCAACCGTTAGTGCTGTTGCTAAAATGAGGAAACCAATCCCAAGTTCATATAGATAAAATGGAAGTGGTAACAAACAGGCAACCCAAACCATGATTTGACGTTTTGTTATCTCAAATCCATGAACTACAGGAAGCATCGGAATGTTTGCAGCCCGATACTCCTCACATCTTCTCATTGCCAAGGCTAGGAAGTGCGGAGGCTGCCAAATAAACATAATTAAGAATAATACCCATGCTACTACACTCAAGTTCGAGTCAATTGCTGCCCATCCAATTAGCGGAGGTACCGCTCCTGAGACACTTCCAATAACAGTGTTGATTGTGTAGAGACGTTTTGACCACATTGTATAAAGAAATACATATGTGACGACACCTATTAACCCAATAATAGTAGCGGTTATTGTCGTCATTAGAAGAAACACAAATCCTAAAGTTAAGAGGACGATTCCCATCCAAAGTGCTTGATATGGATTAATCTTCCCAGTAACTGTTGGTCTAGATTTAGTACGCTCCATCAGGGGATCAATATCACGGTCGTAAAAATTGTTAATTGCACATGAACCTGCAATGACCAGAGTAGAGCCTATTAATGTATACAACACTATATCTATATTAGCAATAAACCCTTTTCCACTATAATATAGTGCTAACCACAACCCAGTAAAGGTTGTAATTAAATTTGAGTTTACAATTCCCACTTTAATCAATGCGAGGAAATCACTCCACATTGTTGTTTCAGGGATGTCTCGGGTACCGTGTTCAATCGATGACCCATCTATCGCCCTTGCATTCGCCATTACTATACCTCCTTTTGCCCGTATATCCACTCTAAATTAAATAGAATGAAGGCGGTTCCAACTATACAATTCCCTCTAATTATGATACTAAAAAACCAGTATAAAAAATGCTCTCCTTGAAATTAAATCATAATTCGACATTTTTTTGTGAACATTTCATGAATTAACTTTGTCGAATTTGTGAAGGGTAAGGCACTCTCAAATACGTTATTATAGACTTTTGTTAATCCATAGTTAATCAAGCCTTTCTATTTTATCATAAAACATTTTGTTTATCTTCGAAAATAGATAGTTAATGGCAATTTTATTATTAGTATAGTTATTTTATAATGTTCTTTCACATAACGTCCAATAACTTTGTGAACATTTTGCGTTATTTATTGTCTTTTCCTATCTCATTGTGTAGTATCAATTAAGTATTTGCTATAGCTCATGAGACATAAACTTTATATATAAGAAGGTGAACTTTTTGCAGCGTGCTTTAAAATGGTTTGCCGTACTAACAACCATTGTTATGCTATTTGTATTACTAGGCGGGGCTTTGGTCACTAAGACTGAATCGGGTGCAGGCTGTGGGGATTCGTGGCCACTATGTCATGGTGAACTCATCCCGAGTTCGATATCATTTGAACTAATTATAGAACTGAGTCATCGCTTGGTAAGTGGACTCGCTGGTATCCTTGTTCTTGTTCTTTCAATTTGGACGTGGAGATCGATTGGTCACATCCGCGAAACTAAATTCCTTGCTATTTTATCATTCTTTTTTCTAATGTTACAGGCGTTAATTGGGGCCGGAGCTGTGATGTGGGGACAATCAGATGCCATTCTAGCTCTTCACTTTGGAATTTCACTGATTTCCTTTGCATCAGTATTATTGTTAACACTTTTAATTTTTGAAGTAGACAAGAAGTTTGATGCGAAATCTCTTATTATTAATAAAACGATGAAATTTCACATGGTAGGAGTAATTGTTTATTCTTATTTAGTTGTTTACAGTGGAGCCTTCGTTCGACATAAAGGTGCGAGCCTCGCATGTCCGGATTGGCCATTATGCAGTCCTAGAGCCGGTGGAATGCCCACTACACTACATGAGTGGATTCAAATGGGGCACCGCTTCGCAGCGAGTATTATTTTCATCTGGATCGCAATTGCTACCTGGCGTGCAATCAAACACCACAAGCATCAGCGCGTTATCTATTGGGGATGGGTTGTGGCATTCACACTCGTATCGCTTCAGGTTATCTCTGGAGCACTAGTAGTTCTAACAGGCTTAAACTTGTATATCTCACTAGCACACGCATTATTTATTTCTTGTTTATTCGGTGTTTTAAGCTACTTTATTCTCCTAGTTAGCAGAAGTGGATTACTTTCCGAAACCAATTCAAAAGCAGATCTTGATCATCATAGTGTAACCAAATAAACATTCCTTATTTACAAAAAAAGTCAACTAGTCCATTAGCTAGTTGACTTTTTCTATTTCTATTCTTAGAAATATGTAAAAAGGGATGCACATTGCATCCCTTAGATTGTACTTATTTAGTTAATTCTATTAATAAATCTCCTGTTTGAATACCTTCACCGTTTGAAACATAAATCTCTTTTATTACTCCTGCATACGGAGCTTGTACAGTTGTTTCCATTTTCATTGCTTCTGTAATCATTAAGTGATCGCCTTTGTTTACGCGTTCACCTTTTTCCACTAGTACCTTAATAACCGTACCAGGCATTGAAGCACCGATATGCTCAATGTTATCTCGATCAGCTTTTAATTTTGATGCTACAGTTGACTTGATGCTTTCATCTTTAATGACAACCTCACGAGGCTGACCATTCAATTCAAAATAAACAATTCGTGTTCCATCAGCTTGTGGTTCACCTAATGAGATCAGTTTGACTATTAAGGTTTTTCCCTTTTCGATTTCGATCTCAATTTCTTCTCCTAATCTCATACCGTATAAAAACGTAGGTGTGTCAAGGACTGAAACATCACCGAATTGCTCATAAGTTTTAATATACTCAGAGAATACCTTAGGATATAAGGCATTTGCAATTAATTCAAAGCTTGTGACAGGACGTCCGAGAGTATGGAACAACTCTTCTTTCATACTTTGAAAATTAACAAGCTCGAGCAATTCGCCTGGACGAACAGTGATTGGTTTTCTACCTTTTAAAATAATTCGCTGTAATTCTTTTGGAAAACCGCCATGTGGTTGACCTAAATAACCTTCAAACAATTCAATAACTGAATCAGGGAAGTCTAGTGTTTCGCCACGTTCAAAAATATCTTCTTCAGAAAGATTATTTTGTACCATGAATAAAGCCATGTCCCCTACTACTTTTGAAGAAGGAGTTACCTTAACAATATCACCGAACATATCATTCACCCTGCGGTACATTCCCTTTACTTCATTCCATTTGTCACCAAGTCCTACTGCTTTAGCCTGTTGCTGAAGATTACTATACTGTCCTCCAGGCATTTCATGCATATAAATTTCAGAATGAGGTGAATTCATTCCACTTTCGAAGTCTTGATAATACTTTCTTATTCCTTCCCAATACTGTGAAAGCTTTTCCATTCCATCAATATTGAACTGAGGCTGACGCTCTGTTCCTTGAAGTGCATGATACAAAGAGTTTGCACTTGGTTGAGAGGTTAAACCAGACATCGAACTAACTGCAACATCGACAATATCTACTCCAGCTTCAATCGCTTTAGCATAGGCAAAGAGACCGTTTCCGCTTGTATCATGTGTATGAAGGTGTATTGGAAGATCAACTGTATCCTTCAAAGTAGAAATTAACTCATAAGCGGCTTGTGGCTTTAATAACCCAGCCATATCTTTTATTGCTAAGATATGTGCACCAGATTGCTCAAGCTCTCTTGCAATCTCTTTGTAGTAATCAAGATCATATTTTCTTCTAGTAGGGTCCAAGATGTCACCTGTATAACAAATTGCTGCCTCTGCTAGCTTTCCTGAATCACGGACTGCATCAATCGCTAAAGTCATTCCTTTTACCCAATTTAAGCTGTCAAAAATACGGAATACATCCACACCTGCTTGAGCAGACTTTTCAACGAATTCCTTTATAACGTTATCTGGATAATTTTTATAACCTACAGCATTCGAAGCTCTTAAAAGCATCTGTAAAAGTATATTTGGAGATTGATTGCGAATTGTTAATAAGCGCTCCCAAGGATCTTCCTTTAAGAAGCGATAGGCCACATCAAACGTTGCTCCGCCCCACATTTCTAATGAAAATAGATCAGGCATGAGCCTCGCTGTTGGATCAGCAATTTGTTTTAAATCCGCAGTCCGAACACGGGTTGCTAATAAAGACTGATGTCCATCTCTAAACGTTGTATCTGTTAAAAGGACTTGCTTCTGTTCACGAATCCAGTTAACAACGCCTTCAGGTCCCTGTTCATCAAGAATATTTTTCGTTCCTTTTGGCAAATCTTCTAATAGATTCACTTTTGGAATAGACGGCTTATCATAAAGTGGTTTCTTTTTCGTACCGATTCCTGGGAATCCATTAACTGTAACATTACCAATATACGTAAGCATCTTTGTTCCCCGGTCTTTCCGATTAGGAAACACAAATAACTCAGGTGATGAGTCAATAAAAGACGTGTCGTATGAGCCTGATAGGAAGTTCTCATGCTTAACAACGTTTTCTAGGAAAGGAATGTTCGTCTTAATTCCTCGAATTCGGAATTCCCTTAAGTTTCTGACCATTTTAGATGCAGCTTGGTCAAATGAAAGCGCCCATGTTGAGAGCTTAACTAATAACGAATCATAATGTGGCGTAATAACTGCCCCTTGGAAACCGTTGCCCGCATCTAAACGAACTCCAAATCCTCCACCAGAACGATAAGTCATCAACTTACCAGTATCGGGCATAAAATTATTTAATGGATCTTCAGTTGTTACACGAGATTGGATCGCATATCCATGAGTAATAATAACATCTTGAGAAGGAATGCCAATTTCCTTACTTGCTAGTTCAAGACCTTCAGCAACTAAAATCTGAGTTTGAACAATATCAATACCTGTAATCATTTCTGTAATCGTATGCTCAACTTGGACACGAGGATTTACTTCAATAAAGTAAAATTCACCCTTAGCAACTAAAAACTCTACAGTACCCGCATTTATATAATCGACATTTTTCATGATTTTGACTGCTGCTGCACAAATATCATTTCGTAATTCCTCAGTAAGAGAAACACTTGGTGCAACTTCGACTACTTTTTGATGTCTTCTCTGAACAGAGCAATCTCTTTCATACAAGTGAACAATATTACCTGCTTGATCACCAATAATTTGAACTTCAATATGCTTTGGATTTTCAATCAATTTCTCAACATATACTTCATCATTACCAAAAGCTGATTTTGCTTCTGATTTCGCTCTCTCAAACGATTCTTTCACACCGGCATAGCTGCGAACAATTCGCATCCCTCTTCCGCCGCCACCTAAAGATGCTTTAATGATAAAAGGATACCCATGTTCTTCTCCAAACTTCACTAACTCATCTACGCTGTTTACAGGTCCATCGCTACCTGGAATAACAGGGATTTCCGCTAATTCCGCTTGAGTACGGGCCTTTACTTTATCACCAAACATGTCCAAATGTTTTGAAGTAGGTCCAACAAAGATAATTCCTTCTTCTTCACAACGTCTTGCAAAATGAATGTTTTCTGACAAAAATCCATAACCTGGATGGATCGCATCAACATCGTTGGTTTTGGCAATATCAATAATGCCCTCTATGTCCAGATACGCATCAATTGGTTTTTTGTCCTCACCAACAAGATATGCTTCATCTGCTTTATAGCGATGATATGAACCAGTATCCTCTTTAGAATAAATAGCAACAGTACGAATATTTAATTCTGTACAGGCACGGAAAACTCGAATCGCGATTTCCCCTCGGTTAGCTACTAATAATTTTTGAATTTTTTTCTGCGACATAATTCTCCCCCTTTTGTTAGAACTATTAATTTATTTTAATTAGTATAACACATTGATATATAGTATGTCATAAACTAATTATTAGCTTGATTGGTTCTTTGTTTGACTTGGTATAATGGTTCTGGCTTTGGCTGGACTTCCTTCTTTTTATAGGAATGTCGGTAATTCACAAACATTGACACATTGACGAGTAGTCCCATTGACATCATCAATAAGAGAATCGATGAACCACCATAGCTTATAAAAGGTAATGGTACACCAGTGATTGGAATTAATCCAGTTAAACCACCAAGATTAATCATTGTTTGGATCGCAATCATACTTGAAATACCAACCGCTAATAGCGTTCCAAATGGATCATCACAATTACGAGCTATTGAAAATCCTTTTAAAACAATAAAGGATAAAAGGACCAAAACAAAAAGCACACCTAAAATTCCCAGTTCTTCAGCGATGATGGCCATAATAAAATCCGTGTGCGATTCAGGAAGATAACCATATTTTTGAACACTTTGCCCAAGGCCTACTCCTGAGAGACCACCAGATCCGATTGCATAAAAGGAATTGACCAGGTGATACCCTTCATCCTTCACGTATTTAAAGGGGTCTGCAAAACCAATAAAACGACTTATTCTTTCTTTAGAGAATATGTCATCCGCATTTAATAATAGAATTGGAGAAATCACAATAAGACCTGCTAATCCAAGTGCTAAAAATTTAAAGATATTTTTAATTCCCATTCCCGAACACAAAATCATACATACTGCAATCATCCCGATTATGAATGCTGTCCCAAAGTCAGGTTGAATCGCCACAAACAGACAGACTAAAATTGTAAATACGAGCGGTGGCAAAGCCCCCTTTCCAAATTTATTTATATAAGATTGCTTCTTATTGTAAACAGCAGCTAAGTAGATAATTACACTCAACTTTACGAATTCTCCCGGTTGAAGGCTCAACCCACCTACCTTAATCCAGCTTTGTGCATTACCAGCTGCATGTCCAAAAAAGAAGAGTGAACCTAAAATTAATAAAGATCCCAACATAATAAACTTTAATAGCTTACTATTTAAAAAAATTCTATAAGGTAAAAACATCATAATCAGAAATACGAAAGAACCGAGAGTCAATGCCATTTTTTGTCGCTGATAAAAATGATCTGGTTCATATCCATATCTTGCAACAGCTGTTATCATACTTGAACTATAAATCATCGTAAGACCAAAAGCACATAACAAAAAAATAGCTAATATTAAAGAATAATCATATGATTTTAGAATTTTTTTCAGCATTTATATCTCTTCCTTATCAAAACTAGGGTTGTCTTTATTTTACTACATCTTTGTAAATAAAAAGTAACTTCATTTAAAAGTTCATGAAAAAACTCTCATGTTTACAAAAAGGGATTACCTAATATGTATAAAAAAACTCAAACTATTCGTATAAAATAGTTTGAGTTTTGCACTTTATTTTGTTGTGAATGCATCGTGCAGTGCAGACAATTCTCTTTCGAGTGTGTCAAGCAAAGCTTTACCTTCACGTTCTTTAATTAATTCGAGTCGCACAGCAAAGTCTATTTCTCTTGATAAACCAAACATTTGTGTATCTAAAACCTCTTCGTAAAGAGGACATTGAGGCATCGTTAAATTGTCCATTTGGACTTTTATTAGTTTCATTATTTTGCTAGCATCTGCTTGTAATACAGCAAGTGCTTTTTCCCGATGATCAATTGCAATCTCAGACGCCAAATGAATCCCTCCGTTTCCGAGCGATTACCCTATTCTATCTATTAATATTAAAGGCAATGAGAGAAAAAAGCAAGAACTAACAGTCAGTAGTCACGCATTAAATCGAAATTTTTTTTGTAGAATATCAAAAAATACTTAACTTATATTTTTTTGACAATCTCTCTAATAATTTAATACCGGCAATACTGTTTCCCTTCTCATCAAGGGACGGGCCAAAAATGCCGATTCCAAATTGATAGGGTACGATTCCCATAATTCCACCCGAAACCCCGCTTTTAGCTGGTATACCTATTTTTATCGCAAATTCCCCCGATGCATTATACATGCCACAGGTGACCATGAAGGTTTTACATATTCTCGCAATGTCATCTCTTATTAGTCTTTCTCCTGTTTCAGGATGGATTCCGTCTAATGCAAAGACAGCACCTATTTTCGCTAAATCCATGCTGTGCATTTGTATGGCACATTGTTTCGTGTAAATCTCCATTAAATCCTCTACATTATCTTTAATAATACCATGCTGTTTCATAAAGTAACAAATGGCTCTGTTCAAATGGGCCGTATCAAATTCAGATGATGCTACTTCTTTACAGTAAGAGATTTTATCATTATTTGAGAGGAGTTTGATAAACTGCAACAACCGATCAAATTTTTCGTCTTTTGACGATCCTTTTATCATGCTTGTAACAGCAAGTGCTCCCGCATTGATCATTGGATTTAAAGGCTTTGAAGGGTTATGTGTTTCAAGCTTAATCATCGAATTAAAAGGATCACCTGTAGGTTCCATCCCTATTAATTCGAAAACGTCTGCTTCTCCGTGATCCATTAGCACAAAAGCTAGTGCTAAAACTTTTGAAATACTTTGCAAGGTAAAAAGCTTTTCAACATCTCCAGCAGACATACAGGAATTTTCAACATGATAAATTGCAACAGAAAGATCTTTTGCTTCAGCTTTCCCTAGAGCAGGAATATAATCTGCTACTTTACCGAGTTTTGTTGTTCCTCTCACACTTTCTAAAAGATCAACAAGTTCTTCATTTGTTTCACAAGGCATTCCCATACACTCCTGATCATTTTTTTCCTTAATATGCCCCATTTTGAAAAGTGACAAAAGGGCTGAAAGCATTTATACTTTCATTAAGTTAGAAAAGGAGTGTTTTCAATTGGATTCAATACTTATGATAAAAGGGTCTGTAAACTATAAAATAACATTAGACGCTGGAGTTTTTATATTTGATGATCGTAAAGAAGATTTAACAACTTTTTTTAAACAAAGTGTGAAAAAACCAGATGAATTAGAGGAATACACAAAGGCCGCATCACAGCATTGGGACAGAGAAATTCGTGAAGGCGCTATTTTACCACCGACATTAAAAACAGAAAAAAAATATGAAAAACAACGCCTTTTAACTGGAACTTTTGGCATTCCATTAAACCCTTTTTTAATGAATGCTCAGATACAGCCCCATGCTGAAGAGGTTCAATTTGTAACTGCTACAGGAATTGTTACAATGACGATAGAAGAAGCGAATGACGCTATTCTAGGCTTCAGCAAAGATGGTAAGCCTTTAAAGGAAGATGGACCAATCCACGTGTACTATGGAGACGGATCAAACGAGAACGATCCGATAAAAAATGTTAGAGAAATTTTTATTAAATAAAGGCTAAAGATGGTGACTTTCTTATAAGAGAGTCACCATCTTTGTTTTTTACTTTAAAGTAGGTCTGCTGCAAGCTGAGCCAAACCTGATCGTTCACCTTTAACTAGGCGAACGTGCCCTGCAATTGGTTGTTCCTTAAATTTTTCAACAACATATGTTAGACCATTATTGTATTCATCTAAATACGGATGATCTATTTGTTCTGGATCGCCCATTAACACAATCTTACTTCGCTCTCCAACACGAGTTAAGATCGTTTTTACTTCGTGTTTTGTTAAATTTTGTGCTTCATCAATGATAATAAATTGATCAGGTATACTTCTGCCCCGAATGTAAGTTAATGCCTCTACTTCAATAGATCCCATTCCAGCCAAAATCGCATCAAGTTCGCCTGGTTTTTTTGCATTAAATAAATATTCGAGGTTGTCATAAATTGGTTGCATCCAAGGTCTTAACTTCTCTTCTTTTTCTCCTGGTAAAAATCCGATATCCTTGCCAACTGGGACAATTGGCCTCGCAACTAAGAGTTTCTTATATTCACCCAGGTCTTCTGTCTGCATTAAACCTGCCGCTAACGCAAGCAATGTTTTCCCGGTTCCCGCTTTACCAATTAACGTTACTAATGGTAAATCATTACGAAGAAGCAGTTCGAGCGCCATCGTTTGTTGAACATTTCGTGCTCTAATTCCCCAAATATGATCATGATCGAAAACAAGCCTTTTCACTTTTTTTCCTGTTTTGTCAACTTTCCCAACCGCTGAAGAAGATCCACCAAGAGCATCCTTCATTATAATAAATTGATTAGGGTAAAAAGGGTGATTTGATACTTCAGACAGCAGAAGCTCGCTTTTATCATAAAAACGATCTAAGTTATCACTGCTTATGTACAAATCTAAGAAGCCAGTGTAAATATGATCCATTTCTACAACACGATCACTTAAGAAATCTTCAGCTAATAACCCGATTGCATCTGCTTTAACTCGAACAAGTGTATCCTTACTAACTAAAATAACAAGTTTTCCATTTTCTTTCGTTTGCTCTTCAAGAGATAAGTTTTTTGCTACTGCTAAAATTCGATTATCATTTGTTTTTTCTACAAAAATTTCTTGAAGTTGATGAAAGGAACGATGATTAAGTTCAATTCTTAGAGATCCACCGTTCGGTAAAGGAATCTTTTCATGTAGTCTTCCCGTTTCTCTTAATTTGTCAATTAACTTCGATACTTGTCTGGCATTTCGGCCAATTTCATCCATATATCGCTTTTTAGAATCCACCTCTTCTAAGACCACTGCTGGAATGACGACCTCGTTATCTTCGAATGAAAAAATTGAATGTGGATCCTGTAATAGTACATTTGTGTCCAATACATAAATCTTACTCAGATCCTCCGCCTCCTACTCCGCTGTTTTTTTTGGAGTGAAACAAATATTCGTAAGGGTTGCTTAGGTCAAGCTGTGAATGAAGCGTTGCTAAAATATATGAATTAATGAATAAATATAGAAGGTTTATTAAACAATAAAATTAAAAATCAAGAGAAAGCTTTACAAAAAAGGAGTGATTCCATGCGACATTTGTTAACTGTTTTGCTGATCTTGACCTTTGTAATATCTGGTTGTTCAACAAACGAAGGCTCACAAGGTGAATCAGCAAATGAATATGAAACAAAACCCATCAATGTAAAAAACAGTGTGGAAGACCCTGTTGATAAAGAAACTGGGCAACAAATATCTAAACATCTCGTTGACATTGCTACACGAATTCCAGGTGTCAATGACGCAACAGCAGTTGTACTGGGAAAATACGCAGTAGTTGGAATCGACATTGATTCAAAATTAGACCGTAACAAAGCAGAGTCAATAAAGTATTCGGTAGCAGAAAGTTTAAAACATGACCCACATGGCGCAAATTCAGTTATTATCGCTGATGCTGATACAAATGAACGATTAAGGGAAATGGCCCGTGAAATCGAAGACGGAAGACCCGTCTTAGGCATTCTAGATGAATTAGCTGCAATTGTTGGACGAGTCATTCCAGAGATTCCAGCAGATATTTTAGATAATCAGCAAAAGGAACCAACTGAACAGGAACAAGATCAACTAAATCCTCAAGAAGAAAAAGAACTGAATAAGGAACAACAAGATCAATCAAACAATCAAATGGACAAAAAGGATTAGTGTTCCTCTAAATGATCTAAGTACGAAAAAAGCTCAGTCTTCAAGACTAAGCTTTTTTCATTGCATCCAACACTTGTTGATCAAGTTTAGCAGCTGCTTTTTCATCATAGGTTTTTTCGTACTTAGGTACTGAAGAAATTTTCGACCCGTAAAACATCACATCACGCACTTCTGAGACCGCAAGTTGAATTAAAGATAACTTTAAAGGCACACCTTCAAGTTTTTCCTCTTTAACATGTGCATTACCATTAATTGAATATGTAGATTCATTCGCAATCAAATTTAATGCAGTAGCAGGATGCTTTTTGATATTTTCAACAATTCTTGAGCGTTGATCTACTGCAATATAAACAAGTTCATGACTAGGAGCATAGACCCACGATACTGCACTTACATTCGGTGCACCTGTTTCATGGTCAATCGTAGAAACCATTACAAACCGCTCTTTTTGGAGCGCTTCGTATAAAGGTTGAATTAATGTTGTTTCAACTTTATTCGCCATCCATTTCCCCTCCATTAGTATTTAATAGGTTAATCATACTCTATTTTATTTTCAGTTCCAACTATAAACAGTAACAATCGGATTTTTTTTGGATACGTGGTATACTTTTGAATAAAAAGATTTGTAAGAGGTGGTATTGTGAGAGTTAAATGTGTAATTTGCGATAAAGTTGAATCAATTGAGGATGAAACATTGATGGCCAAACGGTTAAGAAACCGTCCAATTCATACATATATGTGCAAAGAGTGTTATGAACGTATTGAATTGAATACAAATAAACGAATTGCAACGGGCTCCTTTCACTTATATCGTGATAAAAAGACGGATGATAATTGGTAGTAAGGGGCGTCATCGCTGGTATTTTAAGCGGGTTGGTTTTGGGTTTTTTTCTAAAAACAGTGCAAATATTACTCGGGTTTAAAGTATATACTCTAATGTTAAATATCGATTTTATTTATAAACAAACGTTACCTGAGTGGTTTGAATTTCTAATGCATTTGGTAGTTGCTGTGGGGATTGGCATTTTCTTTATGTATAGTTGTGAAAAGTTCCAGCTTTCATCATTTAAAAAGAGACTGCTTTTCTCGTTCGGGTTAACGATGCCAACACTCTTCCTCTATTTCCCGTTAACCTTATTAGCAATTAAAGATACACCAGCATTATTTGATTGGATCTCGATTATCTGGTGGAGTGTCGGACACTGTTTGTTTGCAGTCGTTTTAGCAATAGCTTCATTTCAAAATAAATAAACCCTGACTTTTTAGAATAAAGACAGGGTTTATTTATTGGGGTAATTTTTAAATTTCTCGGGCTCGTCTATCATTTGATTCAACATTACATCGATTAACTCTGTTGGAAACTTCACTGTTTTTTCGTTTTCGTCCACCTGATACGTTATGAGGTACATCAATTCCTCACGTTCCACATTTATTGTATGAATATGATGTTCATTTCTTAAAATCCGTAGAAAAATATCAGCTGTGTCCTGAGCAGCAGTATCATCCATCCTTGCATCTGCTACCACCTTAATTGTCAGCCAATTATATAAAGCATCTTGTAATGACTTCAATTGGTTTCACTACCATTTTTTTTTGACTGATAAAGACGGATTTTGTAGATAATCAGGATAAGAGCAGCTACAATTAGTCCCTCTCCTACTGGTAAAAAGATACCTAAGAATGTAAGCACTGTACAGCCAAGGGCTAAAAAAGAATAAATAAGTGCAGACTTTAGGATCGGTAGTTTCTTAGCAAATCCCAACTTATAAACAACAATAGATA
This sequence comes from Metabacillus herbersteinensis, assembly GCF_042433335.1. Classification (NCBI taxonomy): domain Bacteria; kingdom Bacillati; phylum Bacillota; class Bacilli; order Caryophanales; family Bacillaceae; genus Metabacillus; species Metabacillus herbersteinensis. The sequence goes on along the minus strand of NZ_JBHLVO010000042.1, from coordinate 18,306 downwards.
AGCCTAATATTGTAAAATACAAAAACCACATGCCAAGCTCTGGATTTTGATCTACCCGATATAAACCTGCGAAAAACGATAGTCTTTCTGTAACCTCCATGATTTCCCCTCCATATGTACAAACAAAGCTGCTAAGATAAACTTCTAGCAGCTTTGTTTGAGTAACTCTATATCAGAATACAAGCACGATTTTTATTCAGATAGTGCCATTTTTTTCTTTTTAGCAGATTTTTCACGTTCGTTTTTATCAAGAATTTTCTTTCTTAAACGAATAGAAGTAGGCGTTAATTCGCAATATTCATCTTCATTTAAGTATTCAAGAGATTCTTCTAACGACATAATGCGTGGCTTTTTCATGCTATTTGTTTGATCTTTGTTAGCTGAGCGAATATTCGTTTGTTGCTTCATTCGACATACGTTTACAACAAGATCGTTTTCACGATTATGTTCCCCAACAATCATACCTTCATAAACATCTACTCCGGATTCAAGGAAAATAACGCCACGGTCTTCAATTCCTTGAATACCATAAGTTGTCGATTTTCCATTTTCCATCGAAATAAGTACGCCTTGACGACGTCCTCCAACTTGACCTGATTGCATTGGTTGGTAGCTATCAAACGTATGGTTAATAATACCAAATCCACGTGTTAATGACATAAATTCTGTAGAATAACCGATTAATCCACGAGCAGGTACATTAAAGATCAATCGAACTTGACCATTACCGTTGTTAATCATATCAACCATGTCACCTTTACGGGCACCGATTGATTCCATAATAGAACCAGTGTGTTCTTCTGGTACGTCGATTTGTACACGTTCAACAGGCTCGCAACGTACACCATCAATTTCTCTAACAATTACTTCAGGTTTCGACACTTGTAATTCAAAACCTTCACGTCGCATATTCTCAATTAAAATAGAAAGATGCAATTCCCCACGACCAGAAACAGTCCAAGCATCCGGGGAAGCTGTTGGTTCTACACGTAAGCTAACATCTGTTTGTAATTGAGACATTAAACGTTCTTCTATTTTACGTGAAGTAACGAATTTACCTTCACGACCAGCAAATGGGCTGTTATTAACAACAAACGTCATTTGAAGAGTTGGCTCATCAATTCGAAGAATCGGAAGCGCTTCTTGATGTTCAACAGGAGTAAGTGTTTCCCCAACATTGATATCTTCCATTCCTGAAACTGCGACAAGATCGCCAGCTTTTGCTTGCTCAATTTCAACACGTTTCAATCCTTGGAAGCCAAAAAGTTTTGTCACACGGTAATTCTTGATTGAACCGTCCAATTTCATTAAAGAAACCTGTTGTCCCACTTGCATCGTTCCACGGAACACACGTCCAATACCAATACGACCTACATAGTCATTGTAATCTAGTAAAGCAACTTGGAATTGTAGTGGTTCATCTGTGTTATCAATTGGTGCAGGAATATGATCAACAATCGCATCAAATAAAGAGATCATGTTTTCATCTTGCTCCGCTGGGTTCGGACTAACACTTGCTGTCCCATTAATAGCTGATGCAAAAATAACCGGGAAGTCCAATTGTTCTTCATTCGCACCTAATTCAATAAATAAATCCAAAACTTCGTCAACAACCTCTTCAGGACGAGCAAAGTCACGGTCAATTTTATTAACAACAACAATCGGAGTTAACTTTTGTTCCAAAGCTTTTTTCAAAACAAAGCGAGTTTGAGGCATGCAACCTTCATAAGCATCAACAACTAGTAAAACGCCGTCAACCATTTTCATGATACGTTCAACTTCGCCACCGAAATCAGCATGTCCAGGTGTATCCATAATGTTAATTCGTGTATCCTTATAATTAATAGCCGTATTTTTGGCTAAAATTGTTATTCCACGCTCACGCTCTAAATCATTTGAATCCATAGCACGTTCAGCCACTTGCTCATTTGTACGGAATGTTCCAGATTGATGTAGCATTTGATCGACTAACGTTGTTTTCCCATGATCAACGTGGGCAATAATAGCAATATTTCGAATATCGTTTCGAAGTTTCACAATTTCATCTCCTAAAAATGTATATTCAGAAAAGGCATTAAATAATTATTGGCGTGTCCACATTTGGCTATAAGTCCGTGAAAACCTGTCGCACGACAATGATTATTTTTAACTTTTTGAACATCCTTTATTAATTTCAAAATCACCTTCGATATTATACCATGAATAGTGTAGAAAAGTAGAATGATTTTAAGTAAACTATAAGAGGACGTCGAAAATAATCAAAATTTGACATGGATATAGGTTAATTATACCTAAAAGGAGATGTATTTTATGCAGTTTGGGAAATGGGTTTTTTTAGTACTGGCCGTTTTAGCTGCCGTTTTCATGGCTTTAATTGGAATAGCCGTTGCATTTAGAAGTATCTTGGGCATGTTAGGAGCAATAATTGGGGTAATTGCCGTAATGGGCACAGGATTTGTTTTGAAAAAAAGAATGAGAGAAAAAGGGTTGTTGGACTAGACGAGTACAAAGAACGTTTCATGTGTGGAAAAGCTCATCCAAAATTCGATGAGCTTTTTTTTTGTAATTACTTAGATTATAGCGGTCTGACCAAGATACTATATTCCTTACCAAGGTCGTCTCTTTCAACTTTAAACTGCTCGAATTGACAATTCGCTAAAAATTTAATCCATTCATTTTGATTGATCGGGCAACCAGCAAAAACAGCTTTTTCTCCTGATTGGCGAAATCCCTCGCAAATATGATCAATAATTGTTGAAGCGAATCCTTTCATCCGTTCGTTTGGATGAATTAAAATGGTTCCAATCCAAGGCTTTTCATTCGCGGGTGACCATGCAACTGTAAAGCTAATTCCTATTTGTTTTGAATTACATGACCAAACAAGCCATCTACCATTTAACATTTTATACTTCAGCATATAAGCATCTATTGTCTCTAAATGACATTCTTCCTCTTGCCATGATGGACTATATGTGATCAGATCTTCAAAAAAAGGGAAGTCCGCTTGAGTAAGTTCTCTACTACTTAGCATGTACTCTAAACGTTTAAATAATTTTTCAAGATTTTTGTATGGATGTTCTTTCTTCCGACCAAGACACTACTTGGTGATAAAATATGTATGCTTTCTCCTTCTACAGTAGATGTTCCCGCTCCTACTTCATCAAGAATGACCAACCCTGCTGCAAAATCCCATGGCGATAGTCTCATTGTTAAGTAAGCATCAATTCGACCTGAAGCAACATAAGCGAATTCTAGTGCAGCTGAACCATAGGACCTCGTTCCCCTAACCGCCTTAACTAAAGGTGTGAGAAGCTTGTGATCAATTCGATGGTTTTCCATTACCCAAGTTGCATTCAACCCTATCACAGCTTCTGATAATTCGACCTCTTCAAGCATTGGGAGTTTTAGGTCATTCATAAATGCGCCTTTCCCTTTAAATGCATGGTAAAGTTCGTCATGAACAATGTCATAAATCAAACCAATTTGACCTACTCCATCCCCATACACACCTACAGAAATTGCAAAGTTACGCTGTTGATGGACAAAATTCATTGTTCCATCAATTGGATCGATAATCCAAATAACACCTTCTGTGGAGTCGATTTGGTCACCTTGTCCTTCTTCACCTAATACTTTATGATCCGGAAACGTCTCATTGATTTTTTTAATAAAAAACGTTTCAATGTCTTTGTCCATGTTTGTAACAAGATCATTTGGATTTGATTTTGTTGAAATTGTCAGCGTTGTTTTAAAAGATTGTCGAATGATTTCTCCCGCTTCACTGACCCATTGCTTTGCCTTTAGATCGATGTCTCTCCAATTTGTCATGAGCAACCTCATTTCTATGTAAAATCGAGTCTTGTTTGTTATAGGATACTGTAATGAAAGAACGAAAATCAAGAAAAGACAATCGTTAGCGCGTGGGCGCAAGCAAAAACGAACCTATACGAGGTTCGTTTATGGAGTAAATTCCCCTTCAGGATTGAAGTCTCATCCATTCTTTTCGTAGTTTTTCGAGTTTACGTTTACTCTCTATTTTCTTCTCTTGATCGTTTGTCTGCATAGCATCGTATAGGGTGGCTAACTCATAATCTAATTCTAGTCTCAACACCCCGATATGATTTTTTGACTCCTTTGGACTATTTCCTTTAACGATTTGCTTCATCTTTCTACCGCCCCTTTCTTTATACGAATTATCGGTTTTAAGTTACACGTGTAAGAATATTCAGTTATTTTATATATATTATGAAGTAGAGAAAACGGATGGAACTGAACATTTGAAATTGTGTATATACCTATTTCTTACCACGACGGTAAGAATTTGAAACGTGCAAATGAGTTCACCGAACGTATGTTGTATGCTAGAATAAAGCTACTACAGATACAAAGGAGATTTTGTTTTGGAATTTAAGGGATTCGAAGAAAAGGATTTTGACGTATTTAAAATTGATGGCTTAGATAACAGAATGGAAGCATTGATAGCTACTGTTCGTCCAAAACTTGATGGCTTAGGCACACACTTTTCACCAACACTTTCTACATTGACTGGCGATGAACTATTTCCTCATGTGGCAAAGCATGCGAGAAGATCAGTGAATCCTCCAGCAGATACATGGGTTGCCTTTGCATCAAGTAAAAGAGGCTATAAAATGCTTCCTCATTTTCAAATAGGTTTATGGGAAACACATGTATTTGTTTGGTTCGCTGTTATATATGAGTCACCGATTAAAGAAGCATTCGGGAAATTACTAGAAAACGAGTGGAATCAGTTAAAAAAGAAAATACCTAAAAATTATGTATGGTCCATTGACCACACAAAGCCTGATGTAGTAAAGCAAAGCGAGCTTTCAGATAGTGAATTTAAAGACATATTCACTCGCTTACAAAACGTTAAAAAGGCTGAAATTTTATGTGGTATCCAAATAAGCCGCGAGGACTCCGTAAAAATGAGTGGTGAACAATTTATTCAAACCGTCGAGGATACATTTAAAAAGTTAATGCCACTTTACCAATTAGCACAAAAATCAGTTTGATTTAGTAAAAAACAGGGATGACAGCAGCTGTCATCCCTGTTTTTTTATAGAAATCCAATCTTCTTCACTCGCATCTTTCGCTTTTTTTACAGCCCGGTATGCTGAGTAGCCACTTACTTCCTCGAATTCATCACACAGGTTCTTTTCATCTGATTTGCCTGGAATGATTTCTTTTAAACGACGATATGCTGACATTAATTCTGTTCGACTTATACCTTTTTCATAAGCTTTTTCGATACATTCATAAAATGCGAGAACACTTACCATTTCTTCTGTACTCCATTCATATGAAATAGGATATTGATAATCCAATTTTCAGTCCCTCTTTCTTCCTACCTTTTGAGAAAGTGACCATTCATTCCGAATGGCTTCTGCCTCGGTAATCATTCTTGAAATTAATTCGTTTACAGTGGGCACATCTTCAATTAATCCCATGACCTGGCCTGCCCAGGCAAAACCCTCGTCAAGTTTACCATCATAAATATAGTTTTTGTTAGCATTACCACTAATATAATCTTTTAATTCTTCGTACCCTCCCGAGTGTTGTTCGATTTCTAGTATTCGGTTCGTCCAGCTGTTGGAGATAGCACGAGCAGGGGCACCTAGTGATTTTTTAATAACAACTGTGTCATTTTCGGTACCTTTCACTAACGCGTTTTTATACTGGGCGTGAGCATGTACGCATTCTTGTGTGGCAATAAATCGTGTGCCCATTTCAATACCTTCTGCTCCTAGACTTAAAGCAGCCATTAAGCCACGACCATCTCCAATCCCACCTGAAGCAATGACCGGAATTGTAACGGCGTCAACAACTTGAGGTATTAACACGATTGTCCCAATGTCGTTTCTTCCTAAATGACCGCCACCCTCTTGACCGACAACCATAACAGCATCTGCACCAAGCTCTTCTGCTTTTATCGCTTGTCTTTTAGCCGCGACAAGAACTAATTTTTTCGCTTTTGTTCCTTTTAATTGTTCAAAGATTGGCGCTGGATTGCCACCTGTCATCGAAATTACCGGTACTTCTTCCTGAATTGCTACTTGAAGTAAATCATTAAATGGTCGTCCATGCTGACCAATTGCAAAGTTTACACCAAATGGCTTCGTTGTTTTTTCTTTGATTTTTTTTATTTCCTCTCTAAGGGCGTCTGGAGTTCCTAACGACATTGCCGTTATTTGTCCTAAACCTCCTGCATTTGATACCGCTGCCGCAAGCTCGGAATAAGCTAAATAGGCTAAACCACCCTGTATGATTGGGTATTGAATACCCAAGGAATCTGTCACCCTTGTTTTCCAACTCATTTATTTCCCCTCCTAATTCCAATACAATATAAATTCTAGTATTTTATTCAAATTCCTTTTTGAATTTTTCTTTATCATTTGTGGTAAAGCTGTCTATGTATTAAAAAGACTCTTATGAGTTAGGTTATGTTTGAGTTAACAATTATTTTTATTGACTGAAAATCATCATAACGGTATAATTCTTTTGTTTTATAGAAGAACTCGGATATAAAATTAATAACAAAACCAATAACATAAACATGATCCATGTAAAAGAAGGTGGGAAAGAATTTGTCGCAATTAGAAACACCGTTATTTACCGGTTTAATCAAGCATGCAAAAAGAGAACCCGTTCAATTTCATATTCCAGGCCATAAAAAAGGAGCAGGTATTGATCCTGAATTTCGAAATTTCATAGGTGACAATGCCTTGTCGATAGATTTAATCAATATAATCCCTTTAGATGATCTTCATTCACCTAAAGGAATCATAAAAGAAGCGCAAGATTTAGCGGCCCTAGCTTTTGGAGCCGACCATACCTTTTTCTCCGTTCAAGGAACTAGTGGAGCCATTATGACTATGGTCATGGCGGTTTGTGGACCAGGAGATAAAATAATTGTCCCCAGAAATGTGCATAAATCAGTTATGACTGCAATCGTTTTTTCTGGTGCTACACCTATTTTTATTCACCCTGAAATTGATAAAGAATTAGGCATTTCTCATGGTATTACGACAGATTCCGTTGAAAAAGCATTGCAACAGAATCCAGATGCTAAAGGTGTGCTTGTAATTAACCCAACTTATTTTGGCGTTTCAGCAGATCTAAAGAAAATTGTAGAAGTGGCACATTCATATAATGTGCCAGTCTTAGTCGATGAGGCTCATGGAGTGCACATTCACTTTCATGAAGATTTACCGTTAAGTGCAATGCAGGCTGGTGCTGATATGGCAGCAACAAGTGTTCATAAGCTCGGAGGATCTATGACACAAAGCTCTGTTCTGAACGTGAGGGAGGGCCTTGTATCGCCTCAGAGGGTACAAACGATTATGAGCATGATGACGACAACATCAACATCCTACTTACTCCTTGCTTCTTTAGATGTAGCAAGAAAGCAGCTTGCAACAGAAGGCCGAGAGCTCATTGAAAAAACGATTCAGCTTTCTAATCAAACAAGGGAGCTAATTAATTCTATTGATAACATCCGCTGTATTGGGGAAGAAATTCTTAGTTCAAAAGCTACTTTTGATTACGACCCAACTAAACTAATCATTTTAGTAAAAGAACTTGGCTTAACAGGCTATGATGTTGAAAAATGGTTGCGTGAAAACTATCAAATTGAGGTAGAGATGTCGGATCTATACAATATTCTCTGTATTATTACACCTGGTGACACAGAACGTGAAACAACAATCTTGATTGATGCTTTAAAAGCACTATCTCTTGAATATAGCAAAAAGCAAGAAAATGATCTGAAAATAAAGATTCTCTTACCTGATATCCCGGTTCTGGCTTTAACACCTCGTGATGCTTTTTATTCGGAAACAGAAATTGTCCCGTTCAAAGAATCCGCTGGGCGTATTATTGCTGAGTTTATCATGGTTTATCCACCAGGAATCCCAATCTTTATTCCTGGTGAAATTATTACAGAAGAAAATTTAACATACACGCTTAAAAACATGGAAGCTGGGCTCCCTGTCCAAGGCCCTGAAGATCCGAGTCTTTCTTATTTACGAGTCATTAAAGAACACAGAGCGATTCGTTAGTAATTTTAAAAAAATGAAAGCATGCAACAGCGTTGCATGCTTTCATTACCCCTTAATGCATTTCTATATCTTAACCCCTTATTTGACCTCGACAACTCGCTCTGTATCGACATGCTTACAGTCACACTGATTGGAGCTGCTGTAAAATGTTGTCACCTTTTCAACCTCAATATGACCGATTGTAGAGTTGCAGTGTTGACAAACGATTGTTCCCATCTCCATACCCCTTTTCAATCATTATTGCACTCTCAAAGTCTTTTATTCTTTGAAAGCGCTTTACCTTTGTTGTTAACTCTATAATAATATGTCACATTTAAAACGTCAAGGGGTAAATTGTATAACACATTAGATATTTTAATGAGAATTTTGTTCTTTTTTAGAGAATTGTGGTTACATTAAGCATTTATCATTCGTATTGTGTTTCAAGTGAAAGGATAGGAATTGCAGTATAAAAGAAAGTTGCTAAATCTTGAGCTTGTTTCTTTGATTCTATGTGGAAGATTTTCTGTAGAAATTCGAGGTCTTTAAGATCTTTAGTGTCAAGGAGTGTTGATCGTCCTGATTGCATGCAAATAACTAACGGCTTACCAAAAAACATATGGCTATAAACAATCCCAAAATCATACCGCTTCTCTTCTGTTGAAAACCCTACAAAACGTACATTGGCCTTTTCCGTTTCATCGTAGAATTTTTCAAAATGGTTCATAAAAACACCTCCGAATTATCTGATTATTTAGAAATTAATTATAACCCAATCTTTTCACGACAACAAGTATAAAGGGAAATTGTACTAGCACACTTAGGAAGTTGCCAATACTCCGTTGAAATTGTAAAATTTAACTTAGTATCTACTAAAATACAAATACTTCAGAATACTAGGAGCTGGGGAACTTGACGAGTCATGCATTTATAAAGCTTGTGCCTGCATCTAACAAATCAGGTATGTCTTTAGAAGAATTGGAGGAGCTGCTGGCTTATTATATTGAAATCACTAGTAAAACTGGTCAACAGCTTGATTGGTCTTACGAGAAGTCCGCGTTTCCTTATACATATGAAAGAGTTGATAACTACCTTACACTAACTTCGAGTTTGGCTGAGTATAATAAGATCTACTTAGCGGTGGGTGATATAGAGGAAGAAAACGAGGAGATTCCGCTTATACAAGTTTCCTTGCCAATAACAGCGACACATGGAGATAAAGGGAAAGCGAATGAATTATGTAAGTTTCTCGCAAAAAAGCTAAAAGGAGAGCTCCAACTATTTAATGGACGTGTGATGTATTTTTACAAAAGATGAAATGAAAGAAGGGTGCAGTCACCCTTCTTCATTTCGGAGTTTTTATTAAGTTTGGATCAACAATCGTATATCCTTTTTCCTGTAATCCTTTTACAATTCCTCGCAAAGCTTCATAGGTCCATTCTCGATCATGCATAAGTAGATTGGCTCCGTCGGTTAAGTATGGAGTATTCACCATAATGTCTGTTAAAGCATCTTTAGATAAATAGTCTTTTTCCCAGTCATATCCGTAAGTCCAATTCATTAATAGCATTCCTTCTTTTTCGGCCAATTCTTTGCTATATTCAGTATTACTTCCAAATGGTGCACGGTAAAACCTAGGACGTTCTCCAATAATTAATTCGATTTGATTATTTAATTCAACGATCTCTTTAAACTGTTCTTCCTCTGATAAATCGTTTAAATTGCTGTGCGTCATCGTATGGTTACCTATTGCAAACCCCATATCGTATATTTCTTTTAATATTGCTTTCTTTTCATCTGATTGAATAAAATGACCGTTTACAAAGAAAATAGCAGACACTCCTGCTGCTTTTAATGTTTTAGCCATTTTTAATGAATACCTATCAGGTGCGTCATCTATTGTTAATAAGACAACCTTTTTGTTTGTCTCCCCAGAAATTGGCTTTATCGACCAATTAGCTGCATTCAGCTCATAAGTTGGTTGCAAACTGACTACTGCCTCCGTTACAACCTCTTTTAATTCTATATCATCTTGTTTTTCTACTATCTCTTTATTATCATTTTCCGACTCAAATTCTTGCTTATTTTGATCACTATCTTCAGCTATTCGCTCTTTATTTTCTCCATTTTGTTTCTCCTGATTTGAGGCAGTTTGCACGTTACATCCAGAACAGAGTGAAATAAAAGCTAGCAAAATGGCAGCTATTCGAAAAAATTCCATTACGTTTGTTCCCCCAATTTAATTACTATCCCTAGTATATATTAAGCCTTATTGCTTCACTATATAAAATAGGAATGTTACACTTAAACTTCGTGTTTTTACTACATATTACCTAAGGAGGAGTGTATGAACTTAATGAAAAAATTCACACCTGTTTTTATTCTTTCAGTTATTGTGACAACATTATTTATTCTTTGGGGTTTAATACCCGAAAGTGTGCTTCCAAATGGAAACCTTGCTACAGTTACGACTGCCATTCAAGGTTTTATTATTGAAAAATTCGGCTGGTTTTACCTTTTATCCGCTACTTTCTTCTTGATTTTTTCGGTTGGACTTATTTTTTCAAGATATGGAAACATTAAATTAGGAAAAGATGATGATGAACCTCAATACTCTTATTTAACATGGTTTGCGATGCTCTTTAGCGCTGGCATGGGAATTGGTCTTGTATTCTGGGGTGTGTCTGAGCCGCTTTTTCACTATAGCTCACCACCTACAGGAGATGGCTTAACCGATCAAGCCGCACGCAATGCACTAAGGTATTCTTTCTTTCACTGGGGCTTTCATCCTTGGGCTATTTATTCAGTTATTGCACTTTCACTCGCTTACTTTACCTTCCGTAAAGAGCAAAATGGGGTCATTAGCAATATTTTACGTCCAATTTTAGGTGATCGAGTTGATGGAAAAACGGGAGTCTTAATTAATTTTGTTGCTGTTTTTGCAACAGTGTTTGGCGTAGCGACTTCACTTGGTTTCGGTGCAGCTCAAATCAGCGCTGGAATATCTTATCTTTTTGACGGAGTAGAAAACAATTTTACAACTCAATTAATCATTATTTTAGTCGTAACTGTTTTGTTTATGCTTTCAGCGCAAACTGGGTTAAATAAGGGTATTAAATATCTGAGTAACTTAAATGTCATATTGGCGATTTCACTCATGTTATTTCTGTTGTTTGCAGGTCCAACGAATTTTATTATGGATTTCTTTACAACAACGCTTGGAAGTTATCTTCAGAACTTACCATCAATGAGTTTCAAAATGATGCCATTTGAACAAGACAATACTTGGATCCAAGATTGGACCATCTTTTATTGGGCATGGTGGATTTCATGGGCACCATTTGTAGGAACGTTTATTGCTCGGATCTCTCGAGGACGTACGATTCGTGAGTTCACGATCGGAGTACTAGCTGTTCCGACTGTTTTTGGGGCTCTATGGTTTTCAGTGTTCGGAGGTTCAGCAATATTTTTAGATCATGTACAAGGGATTTCACTTGTCGACATTGTCAATGAACAAGGCACTGAAGTAGCATTATTTGCTATGTTAGAACAGTTTCCATTTGGGACAGTAATGTCAATATTAGCCATTCTTTTAATTAGTTCCTTTTTTATTACGTCTGCTGATTCTGCAACTTTTGTTTTGGGAATGCAAACTACGAACGGTATGCTTAACCCTCCAGGTTCAATTAAGTTCATTTGGGGCATTATTCAATCCTCTGCAGCTGCCATTTTATTATGGGCTGGTGGATTAGCAGCATTACAAACAGCTTCAATAATCGCTGCCTTACCTTTTGCGATTATCATGATTTTAATGGCCTTTTCATTACTAAAATCTCTACGTGAAGAAAAAGTTATTAAGTATAAAGGAGTCGCAAAAGAATCTACTAAAGAATAAAATATATTCACACAAACGACGATAGGTATCAGCCTAACGTCGTTTTTCTGTAGAAGTAATTTCCCGGATATTTTTATATGTAAATTTTTCATTTATGTAACAAATAGATGACATCTACTAGTTTAACAAAAGTATATGATAAAATAGGATTAATTTAACAAAGGTTCAGGAGTTACACTTTTATGTTCCGAATAGGCATAAAGACTTATTAATCTACCAGATAAACTATCGATATACTTATTAAAAGAGGTGGGCAACTTGGCAAGACCTATCCTATTTGCCATTATCATGTCAGTCTTAGTTCTTTCATCATGTGATATTTCTCAAGTTTCCTCAAATGGACTAAATGATGGCGTGTTTGAAGAAAAACAGCTACTCTTCTTTTCAGATGATAAAAATATTGATCGTGAGGCAGTCTACTATGATGCGTTGCTTGATCTACAGAAAGAATTTCCAGAAAAAGTTGATAATATGAAGGTAATCGCAGCCAAACAAGAATACGGACCTTTTGAAGTAGATACATATCCCTCTCTACTTGTGATTGATGAACAACAAATAATTGTTCATATCGAAGGAAGTGTTTTAAGTAAAGATGAAATAACAAAGCCGATCCTAGAAGCATTGTCTGATTAATGAATTAACGCAAAAAAGCTGTCTCATGATGAGACAGCTTTTTGATTGCACTAATTTTTACATTATATGAATAGGGCTACCAATGGCAACTTCTGCTGCTTCCATTGTGATTTCCCCTAGTGTCGGATGTGCGTGAATTGTCATTGCGATATCTTCTGCTGTCATGCCAGCTTCGATAGCTAGGCTTAACTCTGAAATCATATCAGACGCGCTAGCTCCTGCAATTTGTGCTCCAATTACTAAACCATCCTCTTTACGAGTAATAAGCTTTAAGAAACCATCTGTATTGTTTAACGAAAGTGCGCGACCATTTGCTGCAAATGGGAATTTCGATGCTTTCACTTCAATACCTTCTTCTTTTGCCCTGGCTTCTGTGTAACCTACAGACGCTAGTTCTGGTTCAGAGAAAACAACTGCTGGAATTCCTAAGTAATCAATCTCTGCGTTTTCACCAGCAATCACTTCTGCAGCAATTTTCCCTTCATAAGAAGCTTTATGAGCGAGTGGAGGACCTTCAACAATATCACCGATTGCAAAAATATTTGATACATTTGTGCGACATTGTTTATCAATTTTAATAATGCCTCTATCAGACATTTCAATACCGACTTGATCAAGACCAAGCTCATCCGTATTCGGACGGCGTCCAACAGTAACTAGTAAGTAGTCAGCTTCAACTGATTTTTCTTCACCTTTTACTTCAAATGTAACTTTAACACCAGTTTCAGTTTCTTCCACACCTTTAGCCATGGCTTTAGTATGAATCTCAACGTTCCCTTTTTTCTTAAGATTACGTTTAACTAGTGAACTCATTTGTTTTTCAAAGCCAGCTAAAATGTCATCACCAGCTTCGATAAATGTTACTTCTGTACCAAAGTTCGCAAATGCCGTTCCAAGCTCTGTTCCGATATAACCAGCACCAATAACAACCATTTTGTTAGGAATTTCTTGCAGATTTAAAGCACCTGAAGAATCCAATACACGTTTAGAGTATTTGAACGCTGGAATTTCAATTGGACGTGAACCAGTTGCAATAATTGCATTTTTGAATTTATATGTTTGTGAAGAGTTTTCGTCCATTACTTTTATTGATTCATTATCAATAAAGTAGGCTTCACCACTAACAATCTCCACTTTATTGCCTTTAAGCAGTCCTTCTACTCCACCAGTGAGTTTCTTAACTACTCCTTGCTTGAACTCCTGAACTTTTGAGAAATCAACTGTTACGTTCTCAGCGAATATTCCCATGTCTTCAGAATGCTTTGCATTTTCAAAGCGGTGACCTGCTGCGATTAATGCTTTTGAAGGGATACACCCAACATTTAAACATACGCCACCTACTGTACCTTTTTCTACAATTGTTACTTTTTGTCCCAATTGAGCAGCGCGGATTGCTGCAACATATCCGCCTGGTCCTGCTCCGATGACAATAGTATCTGTTTCAATAGGAAAATCTCCAACTACCATCGATTACGCCTCCATTAAAATTAATTGTGGATCATTGAGTAAACGCTTGATGTGATTTAAAGCATTTTGAGCTGTAGCACCATCGATCATACGGTGATCAAAGCTTAAAGATAAAGCTAATACTGGAGCAATAACAATTTCTCCATCACGAACAACAGGCTTTTCAGCAATACGGCCGATACCTAAAATTGCAACTTCTGGATGATTAATAACCGGAGTGAACCACTGTCCACCAGCAGAACCAATGTTTGTGATTGTGCAAGATGCACCTTTCATTTCACTAGCAGTTAACTTTCCATCACGCGCTTTTGTTGCTAGATTATTAATTTCATCAGAAATACTGAATACTGACTTACGCTCAGCATTTTTTACAACGGGAACCATAAGTCCTTTTTCTGTATCAGCAGCAATTCCGATGTTGTAATAATGTTTCTGTACAACCTCTTCTGTTTTATCATCTAATGATGTGTTAAGTACAGGATATTTTTTCAGCGCTGCCGTAAGTGCTTTCACTACGTACGGTAAATATGTTAACTTAATACCCTGCTCGGCTGCAACACCTTTGAACTTTTTACGATGTGCAACAAGTTCCGTTACATCAATTTCATCCATTAATGTTACGTGTGGAGCAGTATGCTTAGAGTTAACCATTGCTTTGGCAATCGCTTTACGCATACCACTCATTTTCTCGCGAGTTTCTGGGAATTCACCCTCAGGAACTGCAGGAGCAGCTGCTTCTTTTTGTTCTGTTTTCTCTTCTTTTGCTGGCTGTTTTGTATCTGTAGTAGCTGGTGCTTCTTCAGTTTTTGAACCGCCCTGTAGATGAGAATCTATATCTTCTTTTGACACTCGACCATTTTTCCCAGACCCTGATACCTGTTTAATCTCTACACCTTTTTCACGTGCATACTTACGTACTGAAGGCATAGCTATTACACGTTTGTTTGGATCAACTTCAACTTGATCTTGTGAACCTGCTCCAGTTTCTTTTTCTTCTTGCTTAGGTGTTTCTTCTTTTTTTACATCTTGCCCAGCTTCAGCTGTTGCCTGAACTTGTGCTTCAGTCTTTTCTTCTTTTTTAGGTTCAGCATCATGGTCATCACCTTTAAATTTAAGGTCTTCATAACCAGGAGCATCAAAAGTAATTAGGGTTTGTCCTACTGTAGCAACCGTACCTTCTTCTACTTTTAATTCTAGTACTTTTCCTTTAACAGGTGATGGAATTTCAACAACTGCTTTATCATTCTGCACTTCTGCAAGAATGTCATCTTCATTTATTTCATCGCCAACTTTTACAAACCACTTTACGATTTCACCTTCATGGATACCTTCACCGATATCTGGAAGCTTAAATTCAAATGCCACGTGCAATCTACCTCCTTGATTTATAAAAAAGTTTTCGTAAACAAAGGGCTCATCCTGGGTAAGTCAAAAATACAAAACAGGATAGCTCCTATAAAATTTAATTAAAAGTTCATTACTTTCTTAGCAGTCTCAATTACATCTTTGTAATTTGGTAGCCATACGGTTTCAGCTTGTGAGAAAGCGAAAACTGTGTCAGGCGCTGTCACACGTAAGACTGGAGCTTCTAAGCTAAGAATTGCACGGTCATTGATTTCTGCTACTACGTTAGCAGCAATACCCGCTTGTTTTTGTGCTTCTTGAACAACAATTGCTCGACCTGTTTTTTCAACAGATGCAATAATTGTTTCGATATCTAATGGACTAACAGTACGAAGATCGACGACTTCAACTGAAATCCCTTCTTTTTCAAGTTCTTCAGCAGCTTTTAAAGATTCGTGAACCATTGCTCCGTAAGTGATAATTGAAAGGTCGGTACCTTCAAGCTTAACATCAGCTTTACCAATTTCAATTGTGTATTCTTCTTCTGGAACTTCTTGACGGAATGAACGATAAAGCTTCATATGCTCCAAGAAAACAACTGGATCGTTATCACGAATTGCAGAAATAAGTAGTCCTTTTGCATCATAAGGAGTTGACGGAATTACAACCTTTAAACCAGGTTGTTGAGCCATTAATCCTTCTAAGCTATCAGCATGCATCTCAGGAGTATGTACTCCACCACCGAATGGAGAGCGAATCGTTACAGGTGACGTCCAACGTCCACCAGAACGGTAACGCATACGCGCCATTTGGCCTGATACGGAATCCATCACTTCATAAACGAATCCGAAAAATTGAATTTCCATAACTGGACGGAAGCCTGTTAAACCAAGACCAATCGCAAGACCACCAATACCTGATTCAGCAAGTGGTGTATCAAATACACGATCTTCACCAAACTCTTTTTGTAATCCTTCAGTTGCACGGAATACGCCACCATTAACTCCAACGTCTTCTCCAAAAACTAAGACGTCTTCATTATTTTTTAATTCTGTGCGTAACGCATCAGTAATGGCTTGAATTAATGTCATTTGCGCCATAGCTTACTTCGACTCCTTTGCTTTGTAGATTTCATACTGTTCTTTCAAGTTATAAGGCATTTCTTCATACATAACAGACATAAGATCTGTTACTTTTTGTTTTTCAGTATCATCTGCTTTTTTAATTGCTTCTTTTATATCTTCTTTCGCTTGTTCGATAACTTTGTTTTCTTCTTCTTCGCTCCATAACTTTTTACCCTCTAGGAATTTACGGAATCTTACAAGTGGATCTTTTGATTCCCACTCATTTTCTGTTTCTTTCGTACGATAGCGAGTTGGATCGTCACCAGCCATTGTATGTGGACCATAACGGAAAGTAAGTGTTTCAATTAGTGTAGGTCCTTCTCCATTTATTGCACGCTCACGTGCATCAAGAGTTGCCGCATAAACTGCTAATGGATCCATACCATCAACTTGAATACCCACAATACCTGCAGCAGCTGCTTTTTGAGCAATTGTTTGTGCAGAAGATTGTTTTTCAACAGGAGTTGAAATCGCATAACGGTTGTTTTGGACAACAAAGATCGCTGGCGCTTTATAAGCTCCTGCAAAGTTGATTCCTTCGTAGAAATCTCCTTGTGAAGCTCCACCATCACCTGTATAAGTAATCGCAACAGCTTTTTGACCACGTTTTTTATAACCTAATGCCACTCCTGTAGCTTGAATGATTTGTGCTCCAATGATGATTTGTGGAGAGATTGCATTCACGTCTTCTGGCATTTGATTTCCTTTGAAGTGTCCACGAGAGAACAAAAATGCTTGATATAAAGGAAGGCCGTGCCAAATTAATTGTGGAACATCACGGTATCCTGGTAAGATAAAATCTTCTTTTTCTAATGCGAAATGAGTTGCAATTTGTGATGCTTCTTGCCCAGCAGTTGGCGCATAGAACCCTAAGCGACCTTGACGGTTTAAAGAAATTGAGCGTTGATCTAGGATACGAGTGTATACCATACGCGTCATTAGTTCTTTTAACTGCTCATCTGATAGCTCAGGCATTGCAGCTTCGTTTACTACTTTTCCTTCTTCATTTAAAATTTGGAACGTTTCGAACTGCTTTGCAATGTTTTCAAATTGCTTCTTGCTGTCAACAACAGCGTTTTTTGTTTTTGCAGCCATCTTAATACCTCTTCCTTTCTTTTCTCCTTAGAGTGTTATCATGAAGCGAACAAATAGAATAGAGAATTAATCATTTGTCCCCTATATTCGTTCACTGTTTTACTTAACAGGTAAGAAAACATTCAGGCTTTAAAAATAGTAATCATCTTCTAATTCCTAGGTAGATGATTCCAATAATCACAGCAATAGGTTACCCCAAAACAAAGCCTACGACACAATTTTTTTTAGCTTCAGTCATACTTCTTATATACCACATTAGGTGATTGTCGAAAACTCTAATTATGTATGTCGTTTAGACCTGCAAGCTGGTAGTCTGTATTAATAAGATTAAGTTTCCAACTAATACAACTTATTATTACAATTCTTAGTTTACAACATCGCTTTCACATGCGTCAATCTCTTTGCACACCTATTTTAAATTACTAAATTAATGTTTGTCTTTTTTTATATCATTGTAATTAAAATAATCTGTATTAGTACAAAAATTATACTGTTGTAGTTTTATTGATACAGATGTCGTAATAGATTGCGGAATAACGCAAGCGCTTTCACCAACGATGTAAGGCTAAGTTCTTGAGTGTCGTGGGGTAAACGACAATCGAGTAGGAGGCGCGTTACCGCGCCGACCTCTCACACCACCGTACGTACCGTTCGGTATACGGCGGTTCGAAAGTTTATGAAATTACTTTTA
>NZ_JBHLVO010000041.1:0-35923 GCF_042433335.1 Metabacillus herbersteinensis | reverse complement strand
TTCTGATGAAGCTTAGCTGCGTCAATCGCAACGATTAGCACTTCTTCTAGATTAATCCCACGTAGCTGATCACTAAATCGACTACCTTTTTTACCTTGAATATGATATTGTTTGTTAGTCCCCATGTGACTTTCAACCTCCTATTTATGGTGAGTAGGTGATGAGATTGAGTTCCCTGTCAGGTACTTATATCTTACTTGAAGTCGCTGGGGATTTTTTGTGTTTAATCATGGTAATTTTATTATTTCATACACCAGGAAATTATAAAATTTCTGAACTGTGGATAGCGTTTCTACATCCAGCTCCAGCGCCTAGCCCCTCGAGGTCATAAGGCGATTCTAAATTGAAGGCAAAGAACGCCTTCTATTTAGAATCGCCTTATGCTTGTCGGACGCCTTCAGTATGAAGGTGAGAAAGGCGTTGCAACAGGACGTTGCGAATTTAGCCTTTCTTCCTCTAACCAAGGCGCTTGCGCTTTTGTTCTTCAGCGAAGTATTGGTACAATAAATACGAGGTGATCAGTTTGTGTGGACGATTCTCTTTAGCAACTGATATTGGTTTACTCCAGGAACAGTTTGATTTTGATTTTAACGATGGATTAAATCTTAGATACAACATTGCTCCAAGCCAAAATATATTAGTTTTAGGTTCAAATGGTAATAGGAGAGTTGGAACTACTATGAAATGGGGTCTGGTCCCATCTTGGGCTAACGATACAAAAATTGGATACAAAATGATAAATGCAAGAGGAGAAACAATTGATGAAAAGGCAAGTTTTAAAAATTCTTTTAGAAGCAAGAGATGTCTTGTGTTAAGTGATGGGTTCTACGAGTGGAAGAAGGATGAAAAAGGTAAGCAACCTTATCGATTCGTGATGAAAGACAGGAAACCATTTGTAATGGCAGGTCTATGGGAACGCTGGGATAAAGGAGAAACACCTCTTTTTACTTGTACAGTTATCACTACAACACCAAATGATATTACAAAAAATGTTCATGACCGAATGCCAGTGATTTTACCTGAAGATAAATACGATACCTGGATTAACAGAGAAATGAATGACACCAATTATTTAAAATCGTTATTGGTTCCTTACCCAGCAGAAGAAATGGTCCTATTCCAAGTATCAACTCTGGTTAACTCTCCAAAGAACGATGTAGAAGCTTGCTTAGAACCTATAAATAGTTTGTAGTGTCTCAGGGGATAAGGGCTACTATTTAAAAATAGTTTTTGATTTTGAAGTTCATACACAGTCTTATAAAGTATTTGGAATTAATTGGGGTGAACCGTATCATAAGTAGGTGAGGTTTTTGGAATATGGAAATGTAGGAAAACTTTATCGTTTTATCTAGCGATTGAGTAAATTGCACAATGTATGAAACTGAACCGAAAATCGAATAATGCCAAACTCATCATTACAAATATTAACTCATTTGCGAATTAATAGTTCAATTCCAAGAAAAAGTTCGTTTTTCAATATACGCTTTATGAAATTCATTCAATTATATTGAAAAATAAGTATTGTGCTTAAAATCTAAATAAATAGGAGAGGTACATTTTGAGTTTCATAGTTTTTTTCACTTTGGTAATAACGGGTTTCACTGCTTGTGCTGAGTTTTCTTCCTATGCCTTGGTACATCCAGTTATCCGTTCATTACCTCAAGAGCAACATATACGGTTCGAACAAAGTTCACTGAAAACTTTTGGACGTATTATGCCCTTCCTTATGCCTATTTCTGTAATATTAACTGTGGTTTTCGCAATTCTACCACAAGGACTTGATGTTTTTGAACGAGCAATTCGTTTATCTTCTGCTGTTATGTTCGTAATAGCTACAATTACTACTATCCTATTTAACGTTCCATTAAACAAGGAAATCAAACTATGGGAAGCAAAAAAACCACCAAGCGATTGGCAGGAAAAGAGAAAACGATGGATGTTTTTTCAAGCTATTCGTTCTTGGTTGCTTCTACTTGGTTTCGTGCTTCTCTGTTTCTCAGTGACAATAAAATTTTAGAGGAATTACTAATTGAAATTACCTCATTTAGATACATCACGGTGAACCGTATCATAAGTAAATGAGGTTTTTAATGTAAATACATTAAAAGTGAGTTAAAGTCCCTCATCAGGGTGATGAAGGACAAATTTGGATAAGTGAGCTGAGAAAAGTCCCTCATCCAAGTAATTAAGGACAAAATGGAGTAAGTGATTTAGGGAAAAGTCCTTCATCAGGGTGATGAAGGACAAATTTGGATAAGTGAGCTGAGAAAAGTCCTTCATCCAGGTAATGAAGGACAAAATAGAGTAAGTGAGTTAGGAAAAAGTCCCTCATCAGGGTGATGAAGGACAAATTTGGATAAGTGAGCTGAGAAAAGTCCCTCATCCAGGTAATGAAGGACAAAATAGAGTAAGTGAGTTAGGGAAAAGTCCCTCATCAGGGTGATGAAGGACAAATTTGGATAAGTGAGCTGGGAAAAGTCCTTCATCCAGGTAATGAAGGACAAAACAGAGAAAGTGAGTTAGAGAAAAGTCCTTCATCCAGGTAATGAAGGACAAAACAGAGTAAGTGAGTTAGAGAAAAGTCCTTCATCCAGGTGTTGAAGGACAAAACAGAGAAAGTGAGTTAGAGAAAAGTCCTTCATCCAGGTAATGAAGGACAAAACAGAGTAAGTAAGTTAGAGAAAAGTCCTTCATCCAGGTAATGAAGGACGAAATTGAGTATATGAGTAAGGGAAAGAGTCTCTTTCTAGATATAAGAAATAAGCAACAAGGCATCTTATGAAGTTTAATAATAAATATTTTGTTTTTTATTCGTAGTAGGACCATTGATGAACCCCTACTATTTTTAAATTTTTTTCTAGAATCCTTCTTATTCTTTTTTTAGAAGTTACCACTTTACACCACTGATGAATTACATTAGTAGTAATCCTTCGATTAGGAAAAAGAAGCTTAAATTCTTTCACATTCCGCATTACGGCAATTGCAACTAATTCTACTTGTCCACATTCTTTACATACGCATTTCCTTCCCTCGACAGACATTGAAAACGAGGTGCACTTGACACAAGTGATACCTTTTCTCAGTTGGTCATAATCATAAGATGGTAATAACTTAAAAGGAGAATCTTTAATATGCAGTGAAATTAATTTATCAGCAAGCAACTTGTGTTTTCCATTTAACTTTGAAGATGTTTTATGTAGGTTTTTTAAATATCTATTAACCTGAGTTGGGAAAATAAATGGCTTGTTGAGAGGTGTTTGGTATAAAGTGAATTCGGGGTTGATAAAAACGACTGAAGCATTAATAGGTGTATTTAATCCTAGATTTTGGAGTAACTGGCGTAATAAAGATTCGCTTCTATTCAATTGATTTAGTGGATTATTAATTTCAGAATTGGGTTTCTTATATAATCTATCTGATTCGTAATAATAATCCCCTTCATAATTTTTCACTTCGAAAAAGTAAATGGTTTCTGAAGTAATTATCAGTGAGTCGATTTGGAACATAGTGTTATTTTGTTTGAGTAGCAAATCATTTAAAATAATGCATTCGCACTGAAGGTTTTCTGTCAATGAATCAAATATTTTCTCCCCTTTATAACCTTTTTTAAGGTTGAAATAGTGTTGCTTCTCATTATTAGACAAACTCATTCGAGTGTTTAATAATTTCAAAATGAGTAACTCAGCAGATTCAGTACGAGATTTGTAAGACATAGCTCAGATCCCTTCTTTTTTCAAATCTTCAAATCTATTATAAAATATACCGGTGCAAATATATTAAATAAAATGAATATTTTATAAAAAACTTTCTCTATACATAAAGCCATTATATGAAGATAGAGATTACCTAGGAGTCCCCTGTAATAATCATTAGAATCATTAGTAGTTGTAAAACCTCAGTTAGGTACACTACGATGAACCATACCACAAGTAACGGCGAAAATTAGAGGGTGTCGGTTCACTGACTTTGGTTTTTTTGTGTTCCTAGGCCCTTTTGGATGTACTTCTCACTTTTTTACCAGCTATAAATAGTTTATAATTATCAGATAACACTAGATATTTTAATCTAAGTAATTATAGTACACTATGATATGGTTAATTAAGACAGAAAAGGTATGTGACTAGGTCGCGCCTACAACTTCTGCAAATTTTAGGGTAAAAGGATGGTAAAAATGAGCAACAGAGAAACTAAAACAGACGTTATCTTAATTGGTGCCGGAGCCATGAGCGCGACTTTGGGATCATTACTGAAAGAGTTAGTACCGGAATGGGAAATCAAAGTGTTTGAGAAGCTAGCAAACGCAGGAGAAGAAAGCTCTAACGAATGGAATAATGCGGGAACGGGGCATTCTGCACTGTGCGAGCTTAACTATACATCCGAAAATTCTGACGGATCTATAGATAATAGCAAAGCTATAAAAATTAATGAACAGTTTCAGCTTTCAAGACAGTTTTGGTCTTATCTTGTAAACAGCAAGCTGATAAGTAATCCGCAGGACTTTATCATGCCAATACCTCATATGAGTTTAGTACAAGGGGAAAAAAATGTAACTTTTCTGAAAAAACGTTTTGAAGCGCTGTCAAATAACCCTCTTTTTAAAGGGATGGAATTTTCTGATGACCCTGAAAAGCTGAAGGAATGGATTCCGCTTATAGTGGAAGGACGTACATCGAATGAACCGATAGCGGCAACAAAAATCGACTCTGGAACTGATGTCAACTTTGGTGCTTTAACACGTATGTTGTTTGATCACTTAAAGAGTAAAAACGTCGAGATAAACTACAATCATAGTGTTAAGGATATAAAACGTACTACGGACGGCTCATGGGAAGTGAAAGTACATAATACCGATAGCGGTAAAGTCGAAAACCATACTGCAAAATTCGTCTTTATCGGCGGTGGGGGCGGCAGCTTGCCTTTACTACAAAAAACCGGTATTCCTGAATCAAAACATATTGGAGGATTCCCGGTAAGCGGACTATTTATGGTATGTAACAATCCGGAAGTTGTAGCGCAGCATCATGCAAAATTATACGGTAAAGCTAGGGTGGGTGCTCCTCCAATGTCTGTTCCGCATCTTGATACAAGATATATCGATAACAAAAAATCATTACTGTTTGGACCGTTTGCCGGATTCTCACCAAAGTTCTTAAAAACCGGTTCAAATTTTGATTTGATAGGTTCCGTAAAACCGAATAATGTCTTCACTATGTTGGCGGCAGGGGTAAAAGAGATGGCATTGACAAAATACCTGATCCAGCAAGTTATGTTATCAAATGAAAACCGCATGGAAGAATTACGAGAGTTTATCCCAAACGCCAAAATTGAGGATTGGGATATCGTGGTAGCGGGCCAACGTGTGCAAGTTATTAAAGATACTGAGGCCGGTAAAGGCACACTTCAATTTGGTACGGAAGTTGTAAGTAGCGCTGATGGCTCGATAGCTGCATTGCTGGGTGCTTCTCCAGGTGCTTCTACTGCCGTTCACGTCATGCTTGAGGTAATAGAAAAATGCTTCCCTCAACATATGAAAGAGTGGGAACCGAAAATAAAAGAAATGCTTCCTTCTTTTGGAGTGTCACTAGCGGAAAACCCAGAGCTTCTTCAAGAAATTCACACTTCAACAGCGCAGACGCTTGGTCTAAGCGAAAGAGAACTGGTCTATAGTTAATTCGAATTGAGTGAATAATAGAATACCATTGAAAATAAAACATAGAACCTTTGATCCATCTTTGGATTGAAGGTTCTTTTTTCAATATTCACAGTTTGAGAGGTTACGGTAAACTTTTATATAATAAGTTGTTGATAATTGTTTTAAATTTTTTTTTTAGGTATATTGGATAAAGTATTGATTTAATATGTAAAACAAATGACATTATGATGAAATTTTGCAATAGGATGTTAAATAAGAAGATAAAACTTTCAAATAGTTTAATAGAAAATGACTGTTTTTACAGAAAGGCGAGAAAAACTTGAACCAAACTATTGAAAAAAAACGATTGCAACTTGCTTTACTTTTAGGATCGCTTGCACTTTTAGGCCCTTTTACAATAGATATGTATTTGCCTTCATTCCCTACTATTGTAAAAGAATATGGCACGACTGCTTCTTTAGTACAAATTAGTTTAACTACTTGCCTATTAGGTCTAGGCTTTGGGCAATTATTTATCGGTCCAATGAGTGATGTTCTCGGACGCCGTAAACCATTGCTTATTTTTCTCATCATGTATTTACTAGCTTCCGTAGTATGCTCATTTGCACCGAATATTTATTTCTTCATCGGAGCTCGTTTTTTACAAGGCTTTGCAGCAGCAGGTGGACTTGTTATTTCAAGGGCCATTGTTCGTGATGTATATAGTGGCAGGGAACTGACCAAGTTTTTTGCTTTATTGATGGCCGTAAGTAATCTCGGTCCTATTATTGCACCTATAGCTGGAGGTAGTATCCTCTTCTTTACAAATTGGACGGGGGTTTTTATTGTTTTGGCTTGTGTTGGTTTGGTGTTGTTTTTGATTGTTTCATTGAAATTAGAAGAAACATTACCAATTGAAAAGCGTATACCAAGTGATTTTTTTCAAGTATTGAAGAATTTTGGTTCCTTATTAAAAGATCGTCAATTCACAGGGTACGCACTTACACAAGGTTTTATCATTGCAGGAATCTTTGCTTACGTATCTGGTATTCCTTTTGTCTATCAAAATATTTATGGTGTATCACCTCAAGTATTCAGTCTCTTATTTGGAGTGAATGGGATTGCCTTAATAATTGGAAGCCAGCTTGTTGGCCGCTATTCAGATGTCATACCAGAGAAAACTTTTTTGAAGATAGGTTTAATTCTTTCTAACACAGCAGGTGCTGTATTACTAGGAGCACTTCTTATAAAAGCACCGCTAGTAGCAATCGCCATTCCTATATTCTTTTTAGTATCCTGCATAGGAATTATTGCTACGACGTCTTTTTCATTAGCAATGGAATCACAAGGACATATTGCGGGAAGCGCTTCGGCACTATTAGGTGTATTGCCATTTATACTCGGCTCATTAACGGCTCCACTCGTCGGAATAGCAGGCGAATATTCAGCCATTCCAATGGGCGTCACTATCTTTTTAGCAAGCTTTATGGCCTTTCTATCCTATTATGGATTAGTCCGAACAGCTTCTGTTGCCGTACAGACTTCAAGATAATGTTAGGGAGCTATCAATCTTAAACATACCTTTTTAGCTGACACCAGGCTTTTTCAGAATCCGAAAACGTTAATTCATTAACGATGTATAAAAAGGTGTATAAAGAAAAAACGAATCAAAGCCAATCTCTTATAGTTCAAGGGATTGGCTTTTTTACGACTTTCTAAAGTTAGGTTTATGTAAACTAGAATTGAATTGTATATACAAAAGGATTATTCAATCCATAAAAAGAGTATTGGTTGTTTTTTTATTTATTGCTACTAAAAGGGTAGCACCATGATAGTTTTATTTTAATGGTTGTTGAGAACCAGGTGGAACGTAAAACGGAGGAACTTTAATCCACCCTCGTTTGCGCATTAAATGTTTTAATCTAGCCGCGAAAGCTAATTTTTCTGCTTGGAACTGAATAAACATTAAACCAACATCTGTACGAATCGACTCAGTAGCGGCACCAGCAGCCTGCATAATCAAACTAATGATTTTTAAAGATAATTCGTTTGCAATCACATCATCCGTTAATTTAACACCAAGAGGAATGCCATTAGGATCTGATATTGGCATATCTTCAGGGGCGGAGGGTAACGTGATTCCTTCCTTAACCATGAAATCATGGAGTTGTTTTCTTTGACTGGTCCCGAGTTTCATATCTTCTTCAAGTATTGCTTTTAGTTCAGGATCCGTCGTGGTATTTATACCTGCTTGAACGGATACTTTGGCTAATTCAAGGCCTGCCAAGTAAATCCAACATGCCATTACTTCTCCTACATGAAGAGGTTGGTCTTCGTCTTGATCTGTCAGTGATTTCATGGTATCCATGACAGTTTCCCATACATTTACCATATGATTACCTCCCTCTCTTGTAATAGATTATTTATATTCTTTGTAGAGAAAGCTTTTTTATTCAGAAGTTTAATCTTGAAGGGTAAATCATGGAACGTTTGATAATGGATTTCATTTTTCAATAGTATTTATATAAGGAACATCTGCTATATTTAGTGGTTTGTTGTTTCTGTATCACCATATCCACCCACTTGAATTTGATACGAAAATTTTACAGAAAAAAAGGTATAATTCTCACGAAATATATGTGAAATTAAACCTTTTTTTCCTTTAATGGACTTTGTTAGTGACCTCAGAGTGACTGGTTTAGTTATTTATTGAACAATATTCTTACCTTGTTGCATTTGTTGACCTGTTTGTGATGGTGCAAAGCCGTTAAGCATTTGAGTCATGTCTTGCGGTGCAAGCTGTGGCACTTGGTAATAGTGATGCTTATTTTGATATAAGAAAAGTTCATAGCCCATTTCAACGAAGTTAGGAACGCTGTCAGCAATTACCCTTCTAAAGACAGGGTTTGTGATTTCACATGCGGCCATTCCGAGCATGGATCCTGTCGATTTGATGAGTCCTAACATATGGCCAGAAATACCTTGTTCGTTTATTTCACTAACAGATTGGTTCGGTTTCTTTGGTTGAGCTGGCTTTAAGCCGTAAATGACATCATTGCTTTGTTCCATTTTATAAGATTGTGTTGGGTGAGATGGATCTTGCCCGGTTGAGAATGATTGGACAGCGACATTATAAAGGTCGTTAATAAACGTGTACTGTCGATGTAAAATTCCTTTTAACTCCTGATCTTGAAGATGTTGATCAAAAAGTTGGTATTGATCAAGCGCATTAATGAAAGAAGATAGAATCTCATGTCCATCAAAAATTTCATGACCACCATGATTCATAGTAGGTGACATGTTAGGTGATTGTTGCATGTTTGGTTGATTCATTTGGTTCTGCATTGTATTCGTACCTCCTCAGGTTATTGAACAACAATAATAAGATGTACGTTTCGTACTAAAAACATGCAATTTAATTCAACATAAAGAGACTACATTGATTCCAATTTTGTTAATCAAACGTTTGTTTAAACAATAAACAAGGACATCATAGGGACTAAAGAGAATGATATAAGGTAGAGTTTTTTCTTGCTTTCCTATCTTCATTTTGTTAGTATGGTAACATATTAGCGAACTAAAGGATTCGGAACTTTTTGTTAATGTGAGAATTTGGGGGTATAGAACAATGTTTATGTTTGAAAAACCACTCGGAATGATTGATACATTACCAGCTTTATATGATGTGAAAAAGAAAACTCGTCAAATGATGACAGATGTTATAGAAAACTGGGGGTTTCAGTTTATTGAGACACCAACACTTGAATTTTATGAAACGGTTGGTGTGCAATCAGCAATTTTAGATCAACAGTTGTTTAAATTACTTGATCAGCAAGGGCAAACTCTTGTGTTGAGACCTGATATGACAGCACCAATTGCACGGGTCGCTGCTTCGAGATTATATACGAATACTTATCCAATTCGTCTCGCCTACTCTGCGAATGTTTTTCGTGCTCAGCATAGAGAAGGTGGGCGACCTGCAGAGTTTGAGCAAGTTGGTATTGAACTAATTGGCGATGGAACGACAAGTGCGGATGCAGAGGTTATCTCGTTAATGATTTCAAGCTTGAAGGAAGCAGGCTTAACGAACTTTAAAGTTGCAATTGGTCATATTGGATTCGTTAATGCGCTTTTTAAAGAGGTTGTAGGAAACGAAGAACGCGCTGACACATTAAGGCGCTTCCTATATGAAAAAAATTATGTCGGCTACCGTGAACATGTAAAGTCTTTAGCACTATCTTCAATTGATAAACAACGACTTCTTTCTCTTTTAAAGTTGCGAGGAGACCTTGAAAAAGTGACAGAAGCACAGGATCTAGTCTCAAGTGAGGATGGGAGAGCGGCATTAGAGGAATTGAGACAATTATGGTCACATCTTGAAGTCTTTGGTGTTACAGATTATTTGAAATTAGATTGTAATCTTGTTAGTCATATGAGCTATTACACCGGTATTTTATTTGAGGTTTATGCAGAGAATGTAGGCTTTTTAATCGCTAACGGTGGTAGATATGATACTTTATTTGAAAAGTTCGATCGTGCAGCAGCAGCGACTGGATTTGGAATTAGGACAGATCGGTTAATAGAAGCATTGAAAGTATCTTCTGATCAAAAGATTTACTGTGTGATTTTTAGTCAAGAAAGACGTGCGGATGCGACCCAATTTACTTCACAGCTTCGAGCTGAGGGAAATCGTGTGGTTATGCAAGAAATTACAGGAATCAAGGACGTGGATGCATTTTCAAAGATGTTTTATGATGTGACGTATTTCATCGGTTCGAGAAAGGAAGAGCGAGATGAATAACATACTTACGATTGCGATGCCAAAAGGGAGAATTTTTGAGGAAGCTGCTGATTTGTTACGAAAAGCGCAGTATCAGCTACCACCTGAATTTGATGAATCTAGAAAGCTAATTCTAGATGTACCAAATGAGCAAATTCGCTTTATTTTAGCAAAACCGATGGATGTTGCAACCTATGTTGAACACGGTGTTGCGGATGTAGGGATTGCTGGGAAAGATGTAATGCTTGAAGAAGAGCGCGATGTTTATGAAGTACTTGACTTGAAAATAAGTGAGTGTCACTTAGCGGTAGCGGGGCTTCCAGGTGTGAAAATTACTGATGTTGCTCCAAAAGTCGCCACAAAGTATCCAAACGTTGCTTCTAGTTATTTTCGCGAACAAGGAGAACAAGTTGAAATCATTAAATTGAACGGTTCAATTGAGCTCGCCCCGTTAATTGGCCTAGCGGATCGCATTGTTGATATTGTATCAACAGGTCGAACGCTACAGGAAAACGGGCTGGTTGAGTTGGAGCATATCTGTGATATTACTTCGAGGTTAATTGTCAATCCGGTTAGCTATCGAATGAAGGATCAACAGATAGACGACTTAGTGGAACGGCTATCAAGAATTATTGGAGGTGTATGATGAAGATTACACGTCTATCTCATCAGAAAGTTTCCTTGCGACGATCAATTGATACAGGTACTACTGAACAACGAAATGTGGTTCAGTCAATTATTCAGGATATAAAAGAGAATGGTGATTCAGCGCTGTTTTCCTACACGGAAAAATTCGATCGTGTGAGTCTTTCTGAATTAAGAGTATTAGAGAGTGAAATTTCACAAGCTTACAAAGAGCTAAGCGATGAATTAATTGGAATTATACGTGAAGCGGCAGCTAATATTCGCTCCTTTCATCAAAAACAAAAAAGAGAAACATGGATTTCCTATGACGAAGACGGGACAATGCTTGGGCAAAAGATCACAGCATTAGACTCAGTTGGTGTTTATGTTCCAGGAGGTACAGCAGCTTATCCGTCTTCCGTTCTCATGAATGTAATACCAGCTCAGGTTGCCGGTGTGAAGCGAATTGTGATTACGACTCCACCGACAAAGCAAGGGAACTTGCCTGCAGGTGTTTTAGTAGCTGCAAATGAATTAGGTATCAAAGAAATCTATAAAGTGGGTGGAGCGCAAGCTATTGCAGCACTCGCTTATGGAACTGAAACAATACCACCTGTAGATAAAATTATCGGACCAGGTAACATCTATGTGGCACTTGCAAAACGTGAAGTGTTTGGAATCGTCGATATTGATATGATTGCAGGACCTAGTGAGATTGTTGTCTTGGCTGATGATACCGCTAAGGCAAATGAAATCGCTGCAGATCTTTTATCACAAGCTGAGCATGACAAGTTAGCATCTAGTATTTTAGTAACTCCTTCAATGAAGCTTGCAGAAGAGGTGAATGCGGAAGTTGTGAAGCAGCTGAGCACGTTGCCTAGAAAAGAAATTGCAGAAGCCTCAATTGATATATATGGACATATTTATGTAACGGAAAACCTTTCTACAGCAATTGCGACGGTCAATGAATTAGCACCAGAACACTTAGAAGTAATCACTGAAAAACCAATGGATCTTCTTAACGAAATCAAGCATGCAGGCGCAATTTTCCTTGGACGATACAGCTCAGAGCCTGTTGGCGATTACTTTGCAGGACCAAACCATGTTCTGCCAACGAACGGAACAGCGAGATTTTCAAGTCCATTGAATGTTGACGATTTTATTAAAAAATCGAGCATTATTTCTTATAGTGAAAAAGCCTTCTACAACAACGCGAGCAAGATTACCAAGCTTGCCAGACTTGAAGGATTAGAAGCACACGCACGAGCACTCGAAGAACGATTAAAGTAGGAGGCTTACAATATGACAAGGATTGCTAGTATTGACCGTAAAACGAACGAAACAAATATCTCACTTTCACTTGCAATAGATGGAGAAGGGAAATCAGATCTAACAACAGATGTCCCGTTTATGAACCATATGCTTGATCTTTTTGCGAAGCATGGTCAATTCGATTTAACTGTTAATGCTGATGGAGACGTCGAGATCGATGATCACCATACAACAGAAGACATTGGCATTTGTTTAGGCCAAGCATTTCGCGAAGCACTAGGTGATAAAAAAGGGATCAAAAGATACGGAAATGCTTTTGTACCGATGGATGAAGCACTTGCTCAGGTGGTTGTTGATTTGAGTAATCGTCCTCATTTTGAATTAAAGGGTGAGTTTCCTAGTGAAAAAGTGGGAAGCTTTGACACAGAGCTTGTTCACGAATTTTTATGGAAATTTGCTTTAGAAGCACGCATTAATTTACATGTGATTGTTCATTATGGACGTAATACACATCATATGATTGAAGCGGTTTTTAAAGCATTAGCGAGAGCGTTAGATGAAGCCTCAATCGTGGATCCACGTATCAAGGGGGTTCCATCCACGAAAGGGATGTTATAAATGATTGCGATCATTGACTACGGAATGGGCAATTTATATAGCGTAAGTAAGGCACTCGAACGGATGAATGTCGAGTACTTTTTATCTGGAGATGCAAAAAGTCTAGAAAATGCTGATGGTTATATTCTTCCAGGTGTTGGTTCGTTTAAGGATGCAATGTCTATTTTAAATGAAACTGGGTTAACTGATTTTATAAAAAAAATTGTTGCAGAAGGTAAACCACTTTTAGGAATCTGCCTTGGGATGCAGCTTTTGTTTGAGGAAAGCGAAGAAAATGGCTACTCACATGGATTAGCACTACTTCCGGGTAGAGTGATTAAAATTCCTGAAGAGAGCAGCGAAGGACGATTAAAGGTTCCACATATGGGTTGGAACAGGTTAATTGTGCAAAAAGAAAACCCATTAGTAAGCGACAGTGACTATGCCTATTTCGTTCACTCTTATTTTATAGACTCAAATCAGAATGACGTAATTTTAGCTAGTGCTTCCTACGGTGTCGATGTTCCAGCAGTTGTAGGAAATGGAAACGTTTTTGGTACTCAATTTCATCCTGAAAAAAGCAGTGAGTTGGGAATAAGCATTTTAAAAAATTATGTCAAACTAGTAGAAGGAGAGTGAACATGAGCCAATTTATTCTATATCCTGCAATTGATATGCGCGGTGGAAAATGCGTTCGTTTACTTCAAGGTGATTATAATAAGGAAACAGTTTACGGAGACTCCCCTTTTGACATGGCAAAGACATTCGCAGACGATGGTGCTAGTTGGATACATATGGTTGACTTAGATGGTGCAAAGCAAGGTAAACTTGTAAATCACCAATATGTATTGGATGTAGCAAGCAAGCTATCCGCAAAAGTGCAAATCGGTGGTGGTATACGTACAGAGGAAGACGTAGACTTTTATTTGCAGAACGGCGTAGATCGAGTGATTTTAGGAAGTGCAGCTATCTCAAACCCTACCTTCGTAAAAAAAATGCTCTCAAAATATCAAGAGAAAATTGCAATCGGAATTGATGCCAAGGATGGCTATGTTTCAACAGAAGGGTGGTTAAACACATCCAATGTGAAAGCAACTGAACTTGGTAAAGAGCTAGCTCGTGCTGGCGCAGAGGTATTTATTTTCACAGATATCGCAACAGACGGAATGCTTTCAGGTCCAAATGTAGCGGCTATTGTTGAAATGGCTGAAGTGACTGGAAAAAGCGTGATTGCCTCTGGAGGTGTAAGTTCGCTTAGTGACTTGAAAACACTTTCTACATATAAAGCTTCAGGTGTTTCAGGTGCCATCGTCGGAAAGGCTCTTTACACAAACAAATTTCAGTTAAGTGACGCGTTAAAAGAGGTAAGCCTTCTATGATTACAAAACGAATTATTCCATGTTTAGATGTGAAAGATGGACGTGTTGTTAAAGGGATTCAATTTGTGGGATTAAGAGACGCGGGGGATCCTGTAGAGCTAGCGACCTTTTATGATGGAGAAGGCGCCGATGAGCTCGTGTTTTTAGACATTTCAGCATCACATGAAGGTCGAAAAACAATCGTTGATGTTGTAGAGCAGGTTGCAGCACAGCTAGCGATTCCTTTTACAGTTGGTGGTGGAATTAATAGCCTTGAAGATATGAAGAGAATTCTTCGAGCTGGAGCGGATAAGGTTTCCTTAAACACTGCGGCAGTCCTACGACCAGAATTGATTTCGGAAGGTGCTAGCTTCTTCGGCTCACAGTGTATTGTTGTTGCGATCGATGCAAAATACGATGAAGCTTTAGGGAGCTGGCGTGTTTTTACACACGGTGGCCGCGCAGAAACTGAATGGGAAGTTGTGGCATGGGCAAAAGAAGCAGTTAGTCTGGGAGCTGGAGAAATTTTATTAACGAGCATGGACAGTGATGGTGAGAAAAAGGGATTTAACCTCGCCTTGAATAAAGCGGTTAGTGAGTCTGTTTCAGTGCCGGTAATTGCTTCAGGTGGAGCGGGAAACGCAGAGCATTTTTACCAGGCTTTTGAAGAAGGAAAAGCAGATGCAGCGTTGGCAGCATCAATTTTTCATTACAAAGAAACATCTGTTAAAGAAGTTAAAACGTATTTAAATCGTAAGGGGGTGCTTGTACGTTGAAGCTCGATGATATTAAATTTGATGAAAAGGGTTTAGTGCCAGCAATTGTTCAAGATGTATCAACAAAAGCGGTCCTAACACTTGCATACATGAACAAGGAATCTCTAGAGAAAACGTTGTTTACAGGTGAAACGTGGTTTTACAGCCGCTCAAGACAAGAGCTATGGCACAAGGGAGCAACTTCTGGAAATACCCAGAAAGTTATTGACTTGAAATATGATTGTGATCAGGACGCTATTCTAGTGATCGTACAACCCGATGGGCCAGCTTGTCATACTGGAGCGTTCTCCTGTTTTAATGACTCGATAAAGATGACCGAGCCTGCTACGACAAAAGAGTCATCATTTGAGATTTTAGCTACTTTAGAATCGCTCATCGCTCAGCGTGAAGATGAAAAACCTGAAGGCTCCTACACAACTTACCTGTTCACTGAGGGTGTAGATAAGATTCTTAAAAAGGTCGGAGAAGAAGCTTCTGAGGTTATTATCGCGGCAAAAAACCGTGACAAAGAAGAGCTTAAGTGGGAAGCAGCAGATCTCATATTTCATCTCATGGTCCTGCTCCGCGAACAAAAGTTACCACTAGCTGAGGTATTAGAGGTTTTAAAAGAGAGACATAAATAATTACCAATTATGGTGCCTGGTCCCCGCCGACTTAAAATCGGAGTGGGACCAGGCACCACTTGTATGTCAACAGGAATGTGGTATACTTACGTACGGTGAAAGTAATGAAATGGAGGATTTCAGTGGGAAAACAATTGAGCAAAACTGGGAAAAAAGCACAAGTTGTCCCGTTTCTCCAAGATGGACAATACTACTATAAAAAAGGGTTAAAAGCGTATCGAGAGCACAATTTCGAGAAGGCAAGTAAATATATGAAACGTGCGATTGAACTTGATCCAACAGATTCCGAAAAACTCTCTCAACTAGCTACCATCTATACAGACATGGGACACTATCAACAGTCAAACGAACTGTTATCACATATATTGAAAGAAGTGGACATTCATTTAAATGAATGTCATTACTTTATGGCAAATAACTTTGCACACCTAGGTCTCTTCCAGGAAGCGTATAAGTGTGCAACAGCTTACGCAGAAAAAGAACCATTTGGTGAATTTATCGCTGACAATGAAGACTTAATAGAGCTTCTTACAATAGAAGATGAGGATGATGGAAACTTCTTGCAGGATCCAGATGACTTAATTATTAAACAAGATGCAGCGAAATCCTTGTTAGAAAATAGTCAATTCGAGGACGCTATTCTTTTGCTACAAGAAATTGTCAAAGAGTATCCCGAATTTTGGTCTGCCTACAACAACCTCTCACTAGCCTATTTTTATGTAGGTGAAGTGGAAAAGGCAAAAGCCTATTTACAAACAGTTCTCCAGAGAAGTCCGGGAAACCTTCATGCACTTTGTAATCTACTAGTGTTTTATTATTATGAACGAAAAGATGACAAAGTAGAAGAGCTTGCAACCAGCTTATCAAATGTACACCCGATTCTTTTTGAACATCGCTACAAATTAGGCGCTTCATTTGCTTTGGTTGGTCGATATCCGATCGCTTATAAATGGCTACGTTATTTATATAAACAAGGGTTTGAAGGCGATGACACCTTTTACTACTGGCTGTCTTATTCTGCCTACCATACAGGAAAAGTAGAATTTGCCAAACAAGTATGGAATCGTGTTCTTCAAGAAAATCCTCAAAAAGAAGGCTTTGAACCTTGGGATGAATCAAAGCACGGTCAACATCATTATATTAATATGACTGTTGAAGAGCGCTTGTATGCAATTTTTCTTGCAGCACAGACGAATAATAAGCAACAAATAGAGGAATATCAAACAGCAAGAGTACCGCAAACTCACTTTGAAAAAGAGTTTTTAGAGCTTTCGTTAATGAAGCAAAAAGGCGATCTTTCTAAGGTTTCGTCACAAGTAAAGTGTGCGTTTAATACGGCAGAGATTCTCTATGAGTCTACAGAGGATGACAATTTCTTTTTATTTGCTTTTCGAATATTAGTAAAAGCTTCAAAAGAAAAAGCTTCAATGAAGAATCATGCTGGTTGGGCAGCAGCTCTTTCTTATTTATGGAAAAATGAGCAGGGACAGAAAGTAAGCCAAGCAAACATCGCCAAGGAATACAATATTTCTGTATCAACTGTGGCAAAATATATTTCGTATGTTAAGGATTGTTAGCTTGAGCAAAATAATGGCATGAATCCTTTAAATTTTATAGGATAAGTATAGGGAATGACTAAAGAAGTAGAGTTATCATTTGCAGCCTATAACAAGGAGTGAAAATTCGTGTCAGAAGAAAAAATCTATGATGTAATTATTGCAGGTGCAGGACCAGCTGGTATGACAGCTGCTGTTTATACATCTCGTGCGAACTTATCAACATTAATGCTAGAACGTGGTGTCCCGGGTGGACAAATGGCGAATACTGAAGAAGTAGAAAACTACCCTGGTTTTGATCATATATTAGGTCCGGATTTATCAACAAAAATGTTTGAACACGCGAAACAATTCGGTGCAGAATACGCTTATGGTGACATCAAAGAAATCATTGATGGGGAAGAGTACAAAACAATCGTAGCCGGAAAAAAGCAATTCAAGGCACGTGCGGTCATCATTACCACAGGTGCAGAATATAAAAAAATTAATGTTCCTGGTGAAAAAGAACTCGGCGGTCGTGGTGTATCTTATTGTGCGGTATGTGATGGTGCGTTCTTTAAAGGAAAAGAATTAGTTGTTGTTGGTGGAGGAGACTCTGCGGTTGAAGAAGGTGTTTATTTAACTCGCTTTGCAACAAAGGTAACAATTGTACACCGTCGCGAAGAGCTACGTGCACAAAAAATTCTTCAGGATCGAGCATTTAATAATGAAAAAATTAATTTCATTTGGAACAACACGGTGAAAGAAATTCATGACCAAGATGGAAAAGTTGGTAAGGTAACACTTGTGAACACTGTAAATGGTGAAGAGCAAGAATTCAAGACAGACGGTGTGTTCATCTATATTGGTATGGTACCATTGTCAAAGCCTTTTGCTAGCTTAGGAATCACAAATAAAAATGGATATATCGAAACAAATGAGCGCATGGAAACGAAGGTACCAGGGATTTTTGCAGCAGGTGACATTCGTGAAAAAATGCTCCGCCAAATTGTAACTGCAACGGGAGACGGAAGTGTGGCAGCGCAATCTGCTCAGCACTATGTCGAGGAATTAGCAGAGAAGTTAAAGGCCGTAACCAAAAAGTAAATTTTGTCGAATTGTGGTTAACAATTTCGTAACTATGTTTTAACTCTCCTGTAACATGAGTGAAACAATTATGAGTTACTATAAAGGTAGTAATTGACCCCCTTTTATAAATAGACTTACTTTTGAGCATGGGCGCCCTTTCCCATGCTCCTTTTTTTTAGTATCAGAAAGTATAAAATTTGATACTAAGTCTGCGTTTCGTAAGTCCAGCTCCAGCGCCTAGCCCCGACGCACAGGACGTGCTAGTGCAGTCAATGCGACAGGACGTCGCGTTTTTGACTGCCTCGAGGTCATAAGTCAATTCTAAATTGAAGGCAAAGAACGCCTTCTACCCTAGAATCGTCTTATGCTATGCCTAAGGCTGAACAAGGCGCTTGCGCTTTTTTTAAAAGATAAGAAAGTATAAGTTTTTTGTACTTAGTTTTTGTGTCTAGCTCCAGGCGCCATCGGCTCTATGGTCTAAGCCAATCCGTCCAGAAGGTTAAAGAACAACCTTCCAGCCGGCTCGTCTTATGCTTGTCGCCGATAAGCGGGCGCCTTGCGCTTTTCTTATTTAGTCTCTGTCCTACTTTTATTTTTAAAAAAATGAAACACTTTTGCGTTTCGTTCGTATACATAATTGGACCAATTTACATTCTGAAAGATAACAGAGTTTCTGTTCATTGTGACTGTCACATTTAAATAGTATAATAGTACAAATGAGAATGTCTTTAGTTTGTTTGAGATAGATGATGATCAAGACTTTGTTAGCCGAGGTGAAGACGTTGCAAAGAGTAGCAAACTGCGTCTTAGTGAAAGAAAATAAGGTTCTCCTCCTACAAAAACCTAGAAGAGGCTGGTGGGTAGCTCCAGGTGGAAAAATGGAGCAAGGAGAGTCGATAAAAGATGCAGTTATTCGTGAATATCGCGAAGAAACAGGCATATATTTAAAAAACCCTAAAATTAAGGGGATTTTTACCATTTTAATTCAAGACAACCAAGAGATTGTTTCTGAATGGATGATGTTTACGTTTTCCGCATCTGAGTTCAATGGAACAAATGTTAATCATTCAGAAGAAGGTACAATTGGTTGGCATGAAATTGATACCATCAGTGATCTTCCGATGGCTCCAGGCGATTATCATATACTGGACTATGTGATAAAGGGAACAGGGATCATCTATGGAACATTTACGTATACACCTGATTTTCAATTAATCTCGTACCGTCTAGATCCACAATGAAATAACTAAAGTAGGTAGATACATGAAATTGATTTTTAGGGAGGAGGCAATGAAATGAACTTTGAGAGTAATCCAACAACCCCTCAACATGAGATTAAAATGGTGATTATTACGGGGATGTCTGGTGCAGGAAAAACTGTCGCCATTCAAAGCTTTGAAGACTTAGGATATTTCTGTGTGGACAACTTGCCGCCCACATTGTTACCAAAATTCCTTGAATTGATGAAGGAATCAGGCTCAAAGATGAATAAAGTGGCACTTGTGATGGACCTGCGCGGAAGAGAATTTTTTGATAGCTTGTTTCAAGCATTAGATGATATTGCTGAGAAGGCTTGGATTACACCTCATATTCTCTTTTTAGATGCAAAGGATACTACCCTTGTTACACGATACAAGGAAACGCGCAGATCTCATCCATTAGCGAC
This sequence comes from Metabacillus herbersteinensis, assembly GCF_042433335.1. Classification (NCBI taxonomy): domain Bacteria; kingdom Bacillati; phylum Bacillota; class Bacilli; order Caryophanales; family Bacillaceae; genus Metabacillus; species Metabacillus herbersteinensis. The sequence continues at coordinate 15,971 of NZ_JBHLVO010000041.1, read as the reverse complement.
AACTGGCTTGCCTCTAGAGGGTATAGGCCTTGAGCGTGAATTACTAGAGGAAATTAAAGGTAGAGCGCAGTTGATTTTTGATACGTCTGATCTAAAGCCTAGGGAATTAAGAGACAAAATTCTTAAACAATTTGCTTCAAATGTAGAGCATACATTTACGGTAAATGTCATGTCTTTTGGATTTAAATATGGAATTCCGATTGATGCAGATCTTGTTTTTGATGTTCGTTTCTTGCCAAATCCACATTATATTGACCATATGAGACCAAAAACAGGTCTTGATGAAGAAGTTTCGACTTATGTCTTGAAGTGGAATGAAACCACGAAGTTTATTGAAAAACTGGTAGACTTACTGGCATTTATGCTTCCTTATTATAAACGCGAGGGTAAAAGTCAGCTTGTCATAGCGATTGGTTGTACGGGAGGACAGCATCGCTCCGTGACATTAGCAGAATATATTGCCGCACACTTCAAAAATGACTATCAAACACATGTTTCACATCGAGACATTGAAAAGAGAAAAAAATAATCGTGACGACCACACAGCTGCCTAAAGTCGTAATCATCGGTGGAGGAACCGGACTATCGGTTTTATTAAGAGGGTTAAAGCATTACCCTGTTGATATTACAGCAATTGTTACGGTTGCTGATGATGGCGGTAGCTCAGGCAGACTTCGCGATGAATTACAGATTCCCCCTCCTGGTGATATACGGAATGTTTTAGCAGCACTCTCTGATGTTGAACCATTAGTTGAAGAACTATTTCAACATCGTTTTAATAAAGGAAACAACTTAATTGGTCATTCGCTTGGTAATCTAATTTTGGCAGCAATGACGAATATTACAGGTGACTTTGTAAATGCCATTCGTGAGATGAGCAAAGTATTGAATGTTCGAGGAAACGTACTACCTGCTGCAAATCGCAGTGTTATTTTAAATGCAGAAATGGAAGACGGCACCATTGTTACGGGTGAATCCAAGATTCCTTATTCAGGCAAAAAAATTAAGCGTGTTTTTCTTACACCAGAACAAATTGAACCTCTTCCTGATACACTTGACGTCATCCGTGAAGCCGATTTAATTATCATTGGTCCCGGAAGTTTATATACAAGTATTTTGCCAAATCTTCTTGTTCCGAAAATTGGAGAAGAAGTTCGCAAAGCAACTGCAAAAAAAGTTTACATTTGTAATGTAATGACACAAGCTGGTGAAACCCTTGATTTTTCTGCAAGTGACCATGTAAAAGCATTATATGAACATATGGACTGTTCCTTTATGGATACTATTCTCGTCAACGATGAAGAAATTCCGGATCACATTAAAGTAATCTATGAAGAAGAGTTAGCCAAACCCGTTCATTTTGATATAGAAACACTTCGATCACTGGGTCTTGAAGTGATCTTTGACCATATCGTTTCCTATGAAAATAACGTAATCCGCCATGACACGAACAAAGTGGCAAAACTTCTTTATGAAATGATACCAAATAAAAATAAATAGTAGGTGCAACCGAGTGCACGTCTAGAATGGGGGTGCAGGATCATATCATTTGCATCGGAAACCAAAAAAGAACTAACAAACCTTGAGATTAAGCCTTGCTGTTTAAAAGCAGAGCTGTCTGCACTCATCCGCATGAACGGATCACTTTCCTTTTCAAATCGAAATATCACGTTAGATATTCAAACTGAAAATGCAGCAATTGCAAGAAGAATTTATACACTTCTAAAAAGACAATATGAAGTATCAGTTGAACTTCTCGTCCGAAAGAAAATGCGCCTAAAAAAGAACAATGTCTATATCGTTCGAATCGTGTTAGGTGCAAAAGCCATTCTCGAAGATTTAAGTATCTTAGAAGAAAACTTTACGTTTGTACGAAGTATTGCTGAATCTCTTGTGAAAAAGAAATGTTGCAGACGCTCTTATATTAGGGGGGCATTTTTAGCTGGTGGTTCTGTTAATAATCCAGAAACTTCTTCCTATCATCTTGAAGTCTTCTCGCTTTATAAGGAACATAACGACTCCCTTTGTGAGTTAATGAATACGTTTCAACTAAACAGCAAAACTTTAGAACGAAAAAAAGGATTTATCACATATTTAAAAGAAGCTGAGAAAATTACAGAGTTTTTAAATGTAATCGGGGCACACCAAGCTTTATTACGCTTTGAGGATGTACGAATTATCAGAGATATGAGAAACTCTGTAAATCGTCTCGTTAATTGTGAAACCGCTAACTTAAATAAAACAATTGGTGCTGCACAGAGACAGGTAGAAAATATTCAATTTATCGATCAGCGTATTGGCCTAGATACATTACCTGATAAGCTTCGCGAAATTGCGCGCTTACGTGTTGATTATCAAGATGTTACTTTAAAGGAACTTGGGGAAATGGTAAGTAGTGGAACGATTTCAAAATCTGGAATCAATCATCGTCTTCGCAAGTTAGATGAGATTGCTGAACAGCTAAGAACCGGGCAACCACTAACCTTAAAATAGATTATATTCTAAATTAGAAAAGAGGAGATTACAATGGTTGAGAGACAAGTCGAGGTCAATTTAAAAACCGGATTACAAGCTCGTCCTGCAGCGCTATTCGTCCAAGAAGCAAATCGTTTTTCTTCAGACGTATTCTTAGAAAAAGACGGCAAAAAAGTAAACGCAAAAAGCATCATGGGTCTCATGAGCCTGGCAATCAGCACAGGCTCAGTCATTCAGTTAATTGCAGAAGGAAATGACGAGCAGGAAGCTGTTGAAACACTAGCTAAATACGTCCAGCGAGAGGCATAATAAATAAGCACACCACCTATCCTTAAGCGGTGTGCTATTTTAATGGAGTCCGAATTTCTAGAATTGTGCTGAAGGCGTTGGAGTTGGATGCCGAAACGCAATGAAAAAAACTTATTCTTAAAACAAAAAAACTCACCTCATTTCAAAAGAGGTAAGTTTTTTCTAATTATTATTTTTTATCATTAATTAGTGTGCTACGTTCTAAAACTTTGTCAATTAAACCATACTCTAACGCGCGATCTGCTGTCATAAAGTTATCACGCTCAGTATCGCGGCCAATTACTTCAAGTGACTGACCTGTACGTTCAGATAGAATCGTGTTTAACTTTTCACGTAAGAATAGAATGCGTCTTGCAGCAATCTCAATCTCTGTTGCTTGTCCTTGTGCGCCACCAAGTGGTTGGTGAATCATGACTTCACTATTTGGAAGAGCGTAACGCTTGCCCTTTTCACCAGCTGCAAGTAAGAATGCCCCCATGGAAGCGGCCATACCAATACAAATTGTTGAAATTTTTGGCTTAATAAATTGCATCGTATCATAAATTGCCATACCAGCTGTGATTGAACCACCTGGGCTATTAATGTAAATGGAAATGTCTTTCTCTGGATCTTCCGCTTCTAAAAATAAAAGCTGAGCAACGATTGAGTTTGCAACACTATCATCAATCCCGCTTCCTAGCATAATAATGCGGTCTTTCAAAAGACGAGAATAGATGTCATAGGCACGTTCCCCGCGGTTTGTTTGTTCAACAACTGTAGGTATTAAATGCATTGTATTTCCTCCTTTTTTATACTTTCAATATTAATATCACCTTTAGACTAAGCTTGCGTTTCTGAATCCAGCTCCAGCGCCTGCCCCGACGCACAGGAAGTGCTAGTGCAGTTACAGCGACAGGACGTCGCGGTTGTAACTGCCTCGAGGTCATAAGTCAATTCTAAATTGAAGGCAAAGAACGCCTTCTATTTAGAATCGCCTTATGCTTGTCGGAGGCCTGCAGGATGCAGGTCAGAAAGGCGTTGCGACAGGACGTCGCGAACTTAGCCTTTCTTCCTTTGAACAAGGCGCTTGCGCTTTTTTAGTGGAACTAATATGTATTACCATCATACAACTAAGGTCAATTAAGGTCAAACAAAACGCAGTAAGAAATATTTTATTCTATAAACCAATATATGTAGGAAATCCAAAGACATGTATTCATGTTACCCCAAATTTGTACATTTCAAACGATTGAGTTACAAGCATGCTGATGAAATTACCGCTTGAAAAGGTTTTGTTATTAGCATATAATTAACAATACTGACGGTTTGTTAAGCCTCAACTAATATGCGCTCGTAGCTCAGTGGATAGAGCGATGGTTTCCGGTACCATGTCAGTCGGGGGTTCAAATCCCTTCGAGCGCGTCTATGAAAACGAGAATGCTGTTAAATCGGCGTTTTAGTGCGAAATAATCCGGAAAAGCGTCTCCTAATAAACGTCGAAGTGGCACGGTCTAGAATAAACGGAACAGTTATTTCCGTTGGGTTCTCCGTCAGTTTATACGTTGGGAAGACGTGTCTATTCGAAAATATTATAACGGTATTACGAAGCCTCTCGATAATGAATCGGAAGGTTTTTTCGTTATGGAAAGAATGCGTCGACGAAATAGAGCGATAGTAAAGAGCCGAGAAATTGACCCACGAAATAAAATAAACCACGGAATTACAGTCAACGAAGCATTAGAAATCGTGATGCGTATCTACGAATCCGAAGGCTACCGTTCAAGAACGATAAATGATTATCGGAAGTTTTGGGCGGAGTTTATTTCAATTGTAAATAAGCAGTTGATTACCGATGTGTATCACGATGATCTCCATACGTACATTCATCATTTATTACACCCGAGAAAACGTTCGCCAGTAACGGTAAACATCCGGTTGTCTGCGATTAGAGCCATATTTAACCGTCTGCACAAAGAAGAAATAATATCGATTAGCCCCGTAGAGAGGATTCGGAAGTTAAAGACGGATGAGCAACGCATTTTCACGCTAACGGACCACCAAATAAAGCGCTTATTCTCCGTGATAGACAAAGATAGCTTCGCGGGCTATCGAGACTACTGCGCCCTTCTGACGGCTTTAAAATGCGGACTACGTTCGAACGAGCTTCATTCGCTAGAGATAAAGGATCTCGACCTCGATAATAGCGTTATTTTACTTCCTGGGGCGAAGAACAAGAATCGGAAGACTAGGACGGTACGATGTCCAGAAAAGTAGTCGAAGAATTAACGCAACTAATCAACGAGACGAGAGATTATTTCGGACCGGAAGTGTCACACGTTTTTACGAATCAGTTCGGCGAAATAATGAAGCACGATTTATTACGGAAAAGAATCGATATGTATTCCAGAAACGCAGTTGGCTGAAAGAGCGTAGGATAAAACATTTAAAATCATAAAGAATAAAGGAGCTGGAGATTCTCTCTCCAGCTCCTTTATTAACTTAAACCTAGTAGTCGTTATAATAATCATAGGGGTAAAAGTCATCTCTTGGGCGACAACGGCGAACCCATCTACATTCACGAACCCATCGACAGCGAGGAGGTCGAGGGGGGTAGTAAGGCTGTCCATAAGGCTGTTCATAGGGCTGTTGTCTATTAAAAGTATCAAGGTAGTTAAATTGTTGTAGATCGTTAGGTTTCATTTCAGGTTGGTATTGGTAATTCAATGAAATCTCTCCTTTTAATCAATTTTCAAAATTTTCATTGTTATTTTGTTTTACACAATAACACTATATGTTTAAAGAATGAATTGAAATGGACTTATACCTAAAAAACGAGCCTAATTTTAGGTATTTAAACTAGAAGTTTTAAAATACTGATCCTTCTTCAATTATTTTGAGCAAAACTCAAGGTCTTTAACTTCCTCTTTGAAGGGGATGTCATACAAAGTGCAGATTGTAATCACAGAAGCTATGTAACTTAAAAGGTTTTGATGTTGAACAATCGGAGAAAACTGCGCAACAAATAACGGGCGGGCTTCGGCTCGCTCTTTTTTTGTTTACATAACAGAACGTATATTCGTATAATATAACGTAGAGGTGATGACGATGGCTAACTACGGAATAATGATAACGAAGAAACTACCGGATGGATGTACAGAGGTACACGTAATGGATTTCGGGATGGCACGAATATGGTATGTTAACTTCGAAGAGTCAGATACTGCATCGATGCCTGATACATTACGGGAGTATGTCCGGGATAACAGCGATAAGATTAAGTCAGGGCGCTGGCACTATAGCGGAACAACAACGAAAAAGTAACGATTAGAAACGATTTCCTACTATATAATAAGTTCCTCTATTTCAAATTAACGCTTGTACATCGGAGCCAGTTAACGCTATAATACGAAATATAGGCGGAGTAGTCCGTATTGGGTTCACGTCTACATAACAGTTTACCGTATGGGAAAACGTAAGTAACACGAGAGGTTATCGTAAGCTGATCGTTATAATATCGAATAGAATTCCGGTACCATGTCAGTCGGGGGTTCAAATCCCTTCGAGCGCGTCTATGAAAACGAGAATGATCCTAATGGATTGTTCTCGTTTTTTTTGTCTAGCTTATAAAAAAAATTAAATCTAGCCTAGACACTAAAAGGGAAACTACACTTAAATTGTGATTAAAGCATGTTAATTCCAGTTTCTCACCTTATAATAAAGATATGTTCAAAACAAAGAGAGACAAAGGAAATAATAATCTTCATAGAGAATTCATTAAGTGAACCTGTACTCACAACTGATTAGATTGAATATGATGATGTCGAAAAACAATCACAGTAAACAAATAATACATTTCAATAGCTTGTGAAAAATTAAATTTCTTAAAATATTTCATGATCACCTTCTCAATGACATATGTATCAACTAAACTATGTCAAAGGTCCGGTGTTTATCGCTAATTCAACCTTCCAAATTCTTTTCATTCAAGTATTGAGCGGCTTCGTGTAAAATGTAACGTAGGGGGAAGTGAAATGGATATGAAAATGGGTTTAATTCAAGAACAATCGTTAAAATTAAGCATGACTCAAGAGTTGAAGCAGGCAATTACCTTACTTCAGTATTCGACAGTGGAACTCGCGTCCTATATTCAAGAGCTTGCAATGGAAAATCCCCTCATTGAAATTAAAGAGACGAATCATACAAACATATTAACAAAAAAATCAACTCGTAAACCGATGCATCAGAGTAAAGAGTCCTTGATTGAAAATGTATCGAGCAGAAATGGTAGCTTAAGAGAATATTTAAGAAGTCAGTTAGTTGACACCCCTCTAACAAGAGAAGAAAAGAAATGTCTCCACTTCTTAATTGATGCTTTGGATACAAATGGTTATCTGAAAGATGACTTGGAAGAACTAGCGAAAAGTCTACAATTTTCTATTGAATTTGCAGAGGAACAACTTTCAATGTTACAAGATTTAGAGCCTGCGGGAGTAGGTGCCAGGTCCTTGCAAGAATGCATATTACTTCAGCTCCAAAGATGTCCAAATCGCCATTTAACCGCTGAAGCGATCATAGCAAATCACTTTCGAATATTTGCAGAAAAGTCTTGGAAAGACCTATCAAAGAAAACCAAACTCACATTAATTGAAATTCAGGAAATACATGACATTGTTAAACAGTTAGAACCAAGGCCAGGTCTTCAATATCAAGAAGAAGAAGCGAGCTACATTGTGCCAGATTTAATTGTGAGAGAAGTGAATAATAGCTTAGGTATCTACTTTAATGATGAGATTTCACCACGAATCAATGTAAATAAACAATATGAGCCCCTGGTTAATGTCCCGAATGATAAAGAACTGAAATCCTACATTTCTAGTAAATTGCAACAAGGTCGTTGGCTTGAGAAGTCGTTAGAACAACGAAAAGATACGATGCTAAGAGTCATGAAGGAAATTACGATACGTCAAGAGGATTACTTTTACAACGGAGAAGGATTTTTGAAACCGCTAACATTAAAAGATATTGCAGACGAATTGGAGATACATGAATCGACAGTGAGTAGAACAGTCAAGGATAAATATGTTCAAACCCCACACGGATTAGTTGAAATGAAATCATTTTTTTCAACAAGGCTCGATCAACAGGGAAATGCAGATGACTTATCCTCATCAACTGTAAAAACAACCATTGAAACCCTTGTCCAAAAGGAAAATAAAGCTCACCCACTTTCAGATCAAAAAATTGCAAATGTCTTAAAAACCGATTATGGTATAAATGTTTCAAGACGAACTGTAGCAAAATATCGAGATCAACTCACTATTCCGTCTTCTGCATTAAGGAAACGATATTAGAAAGGCTGTTCAAAAATGGTTGAAGTTAAAATGTATTCAAAAGATAAGTGTTCACTTTGTGATAAGGGGTTAGCAATCCTACATGAACTACAAAAGGAATTTTCCTTTTCAATCGAAGTGGTTGATATTTATCAAGATGACAATTTATTAGAACTTTACCAGGTTATGATTCCGGTCATTACAATTGAAGATGAGATCATCGAATTTGGAATTGTCGAAAAATATAACCTAAGAAAGCGGTTACTTATAAAAAGTCAAGAAACAATTCTTGATTAAGTTTTTTACCCCTGTTAAAATAAATATATAGCAGGGGTGATTTTTTTTTGCTTGAGTGGGACATAATAAGTCATAGAGGGACGTTTTGAGTCCAATACCACGATTCATGAGAGGGAAGTATGGTATGAGTTCACTGATTGAGGTTCAAAAAAAATTATTACCCGATCTTTTGCTAGTTATGCAAAAGCGATATGAGATTCTGCAATACATACGTCTCATGCAGCCGATTGGCAGAAGAAGCTTATCAACGAGCCTCGGAATTTCTGAACGCATCTTACGAAATGAAGTTCAATTTTTAAAAGATCAAAATTTAATTGATATTCATACTTCTGGCATGACATTAACTAAAGATGGATCATCTCTGTTAAAAGCACTTGAAGAAATGATGAAGGATGTTTTAGGATTGTCTCTTTTGGAAACTACATTAAAAGAGAGATTTAATCTAAACAAGGTCATCGTCGTCTCCGGTGACAGCGATCAATCTCCATGGGTAAAGAAAGAAATGGGGAGAGCATGTGTCACATGCATAAAAGACCGATTAACCGGTAAAAATATCGTCGCTGTTACTGGAGGAACAACACTTGCAGCTGTTGCTGAAATGATGACGCCAGATTCTAAAAACCGCGAGCTTTTGTTTGTTCCGGCTCGAGGTGGTTTGGGAGAACACGTTGAAAATCAAGCAAACACAATCTGTGCAAAGATGGCTGAGCGTGCGATGGGAAACTATCGTTTGCTTCATATTCCAGATCAGCTCAGCCAGGAAGCGTATCACTCAATCATTGAAGAGCCATCAATTAAAGAGCTCCTTGAAATGATGAAATCTTCAAGTATGGTTATTCATGGGATCGGAGACGCTAAAACAATGGCGGAGCGCCGTAAAACTCCTCTAGAAGAATACAAGAAGATTGAAGAGGGTAACGCAGTTGCCGAGGCATTTGGGTATTATTTTAATCAACAAGGTGAAGTTGTACATAAGGTGCAAACCGTTGGTATCCAATTAGATGATATGAACCGTACACCGAATGTCATTGCTGTAGCAGGTGGTGCATCTAAGGCAAGTGCAATTGAGGCTTATATGAAACAAGCGTTGGATTCCATCTTAATTACAGATGAAGGCGCCGCAAAAGAGTTAATAAGGGACTAACTGATCCCTGATTATATTAAAAGCGCAAGCGCCTTGGTTAGCCCCGACAAGCATAAGGCGATTCTAAATAGAAGGCGTTCTTTGCCTTCAATTTAGAATTGACTTATGACCTCGAGGCAGTCAAGAACGCGACGTCCTGTCGCATTGACTGCACTAGCACGTCCTGTGCGTCGGGGCTAGGCGCTGGAGCTGGATACCGAAACACAATTTCGGTAAAAGTTATATATATAAAATAAAAACTAAGATCCAAAGTAATTAATGTGGATCACAACTCAAGGAGGAAATTAATCATGGCAGTAAAAATCGGTATTAATGGTTTTGGTCGTATTGGTCGTAATGTATTACGTGCAGCTTTAAACAATCCTAACGTAGATGTTGTTGCAGTTAATGATTTAACAGATGCAAACATGTTAGCTCATCTTTTGAAATATGACTCTATCCACGGGAAATTAAATGCAGAGGTTAACGTTGATGGTAATAACTTAATCGTTGACGGAAAAACAATTCAAGTATCTGCTGAGCGTGACCCAGCGAAATTAACTTGGGGTGAACTTGGAGTTGAAATCGTTGTTGAATCAACTGGTTTCTTCACTAAACGTGCAGACGCTGCAAAACATATTGAAGCGGGCGCTAAAAAAGTAATTATCTCTGCTCCAGCTTCTGACGAAGATATCACAATCGTTATGGGAGTTAACCATGACAAATACGATGCAGCGAGCCATGATGTCATCTCAAATGCATCTTGTACAACAAACTGTTTAGCTCCATTTGCTAAAGTATTAAACGACAGCTTTGGAATTCGTCGCGGTATGATGACAACAGTTCACTCATACACAAACGATCAACAAATCTTAGATTTACCACATAAAGATTACCGCCGTGCTCGTGCGGCAGCTGAAAACATCATCCCAACAACAACTGGTGCTGCAAAAGCTGTTTCTCTAGTACTTCCTGAACTAAAAGGCAAATTAAACGGTGGAGCAATGCGTGTTCCAACTCCTAACGTTTCTCTAGTTGACTTAGTTGCAGAGCTTGATAAAGAAGTAACAGTTGATGAAATCAATGCTGCCTTCAAAACTGCTTCTGAGGGAGAACTTAAAGGCATTTTAGAATACAGCGAAGAGCCATTAGTATCTGGTGACTACAATAGTAACCCAGCTTCTTCAACAATTGATGCACTATCAACAATGGTTATGGAAGGTAACATGGTAAAAGTTATCTCTTGGTATGACAACGAGAGTGGTTACTCAAACCGCGTTGTAGACCTTGCTGAGTACATCGCTTCTAAAGGACTTTAATCATTAAAACTCCACTAGTTCATTCGTGACTTGGAGTTATTAAAAATTAACGCTATAATGTAACCGAAAAGGGAAAGGGATTATCCCTCTCCCTTTTTGTATGCAAAATTCTATTTCAAAGAGGAGGACTTCCCGAAGATGAATAAAAAGTCAGTTAAAGACATTGATGTAAAAGGAAAAGTTGTCTTTTGTCGCGTTGATTTTAACGTACCTATGAAAGACGGAAATGTAACAGACGACACGCGTATTCGCGCAGCACTCCCAACGATCCAATATCTAACAGAACAAGGTGCCAAGGTTCTTTTAGCAAGTCACTTAGGTCGACCAAAGGGTCAAGTAGTAGAGGAATTACGATTAAATTCAGTAGCTGAACGTTTGCAAGAGCTAGTCGGCAAAAATGTCTTAAAAACAGATGAAGCTTACGGGGAATCTGTAAAAGCAGAGATTCAAAAAATGCAAGACGGTGATGTTCTCCTGTTAGAAAACGTACGATTCTACCCTGGTGAAGAAAAGAATGATGCAGAGTTGGCAAAATCATTTGCAGAACTTGCAGATGTTTATGTGAATGATGCATTTGGTGCAGCACACCGTGCCCATGCTTCAACAACAGGTATAGCTGAACACATACCAGCAGTTGCAGGACTTTTAATGGAAAAGGAATTAGAAGTGTTAGGTAAAGCACTTTCAAACCCAGAACGTCCGTTTACAGCAATTATTGGTGGTGCAAAGGTAAAAGATAAAATCGGCGTTATTCAAAACCTATTAGATAAAGTAGACAACTTGATTATTGGTGGGGGCCTTGCTTATACATTTATCAAAGCTCTTGGTTATGATGTAGGTAAATCTCTACTTGAAGAAGATAAAATTGATTTAGCTAAATCATTTATTGATCAGGCAAAAGAAAAAGGTGTAAACCTCTATCTTCCTGTTGATATTGTCGTAGCAGATGATTTTTCTAATGATGCAAATACTCAAATCGTTTCAATCGACAGCATTCCGAGCGACTGGGAAGGCCTTGATGCTGGACCAAAATCTTCAGAAATCTATGCAGACGTCATTAAAAACTCAAAGCTTGTGATTTGGAACGGGCCGATGGGTGTTTTTGAATTAGATGCATTCGCTGAAGGAACAAAAGCTGTTGCGCAAGCATTAGCAAACAGCACAAATACATACACAGTTATTGGTGGAGGAGATTCTGCTGCAGCGGTTGAAAAATTCAACTTGGCTGACAAAATGGATCACATCTCTACAGGTGGAGGAGCTTCCCTCGAGTTCATGGAAGGTAAAGAGCTTCCAGGAGTATTAGCACTTAACAATAAATAATTGATTGGTGGTGTCACGAATTGAGAAAACCTATTATTGCAGGTAACTGGAAAATGCACAAAGTGATGTCAGAAGCGAAAAGCTTTGTTGAAGAAGTAAAAAGCCTTGTCCCGTCTTCTGAAAAAGTTGATGCGGTCGTTTGTGCACCCTCATTATTTTTAGAGCGTTTAGTCGAAATTACGAAAGACACTGAATTAAAAATCGGTGCGCAAAACATGCACTTTGAAGAAAGTGGCGCGTTTACAGGAGAAGTTAGCCCTGTTGCATTAAAGGACATTGGTGTTAGCTATGTTGTTTTAGGACACTCCGAGCGTCGTGAACTGTTTGCTGAAACGGACGATTCTGTAAACAAGAAAACACTTGCTGCTTTTAAGCATGGTTTAAATCCAATTGTTTGCTGTGGTGAGACGCTAGAAGAGCGTGAAGCTGGGAAAACAAATGACCTAGTTGGCGAACAAGTAAAAAAAGCGTTAGCAGGATTAACGGAAGAACAGGCGAATACAGTAGTGATAGCGTATGAACCAATTTGGGCAATTGGAACAGGAAAATCTTCTTCTGCAGAAGACGCGAATGAAGTTTGTGCACATATTCGTAACGTTGTTGCAGAGCAATTTTCACAACCGATAGCAGACGCAGTTCGCATTCAGTATGGCGGTAGTGTGAAACCAGCAAACATCAAGGAATATATGGCACAGCCTGATATCGATGGCGCATTAGTTGGTGGCGCAAGTCTTGAAGCACAATCCTTCCTACAGCTTTTGGAGGCAGGACAAAATGAGTAAAGCACCTGTTGCGCTAATCATCCTTGATGGTTTTGCGTTTCGCAATGAAACAAAAGGAAATGCTGTTGCACAGGCTAACAAGCCGAATTTTGACCGTTATTGGAATCAGTATCCACACTCAACATTAATTGCAAGTGGTGAGTCAGTCGGATTGCCAAAAGGACAAATGGGGAACTCAGAGGTAGGGCATCTGAACATCGGCGCAGGTCGAACGGTTTACCAAAGCCTTACACGTGTGAATGTATCGATCCGTGAAGGCGATTTTGCTAAGAACGAAACATTTCTAGATGCAATCAACCATGTTAAGAAGAATGGAACAAATTTACATGTTTTCGGTCTATTATCAGATGGTGGTGTTCATAGTCACATTCAACATCTGTTTGCCTTATTGCATCTAGCAAAAACTCATGATTTAAAGAATGTCTATATTCATGGATTTCTTGATGGACGTGACGTTGGACCGAAAACAGCGCTGATTTATGTGAATGAATTACTAGAAAAAATGAAAGAATACGGTGTTGGGAAAATTGCGTCACTTTCTGGGCGATACTATTCAATGGATCGCGACAAACGTTGGGATCGTGTTGAAAAGTCGTATCGTGCTATGGTCTATGGTGAGGGACCTGCATACAAAGATCCAATCCAGTGTGTAGAAGATTCGTATACAAATGGAATTTTTGATGAATTTATGATTCCGTCTGTTATTTCAAAAGAAGATGGATCACCAGTTGCAACAATTAACGACAATGATGCAGTTATTTTCTATAACTTCAGACCAGACCGTGCAATTCAAATATCAAATACGTTTACAAACGAGGATTTTCGTTCGTTTGATCGTGGTGTAAAACATCCGAGAAATCTTCATTTTGTCTGTTTAACGCACTTTAGTGAGACAGTTTCAGGGTATGTTGCATTTAAGCCATCAAATTTGGACAATACCCTTGGTGAGGTGTTGTCTCAACATGGTTTAAAACAGCTTCGAATTGCTGAAACCGAAAAGTATCCACATGTTACGTTCTTTATGAGTGGTGGTCGCGAAGATCCATTCCCAGGTGAAGAGAGAATTTTAATTGATTCTCCAAAGGTCGCAACCTATGACCTGAAGCCAGAAATGAGTGCGTACGAATTGACGGGTGCATTACTAAGTGAAATTGACGCAGATAACCATGACGTGATTATCTTAAACTATGCAAACCCAGATATGGTCGGTCATTCAGGAATGCTTGAGCCAACGATTAAAGCAATTGAAACCGTGGACGAATGTCTTGGTAAAGTCGTTGATGCGATTATCGCAAAAGGTGGAACTGCTATTATTACGGCAGACCATGGGAATGCGGATGAAGTTGTCACGTTAGAAGGTGGGCCAATGACGGCACACACAACGAATCCAGTACCAGTTATCGTAACAAAAGAAGCCGTAACACTCCGTCAGGATGGAATTTTAGGTGATCTAGCTCCAACAGTGTTAGACTTATTACAAATCAAATTACCAAACGAAATGACAGGAAGAACTCTTATACAAAAATAAGGTGTCTTTCAGTTGAATCTTAAGAAATTTAGAAATAAAACTTATCTTAAAAGGAGAGAAATTAAATGCCATACATTGTAGACGTTTATGCACGCGAAGTTTTAGACTCACGCGGAAATCCAACAATTGAAGTAGAAGTACACACAGAATCAGGTGCAATGGGACGAGCGTTAGTTCCAAGTGGTGCTTCAACAGGAGAACATGAAGCAGTTGAACTTCGTGACGGTGACAAAGATCGTTATTTAGGTAAAGGTGTTTTAACAGCAGTTAAAAACGTAAACGAAATCATCGCTCCAGAACTTCTTGGTTTTGAAGTAACAGAACAAGTTGCAATTGACAAAGCATTAATCGAGCTTGATGGTACAGAAAACAAAGGGAAATTAGGAGCAAACGCGATCCTTGGTGTTTCAATCGCTGCTGCACGTGCTGCTGCTGATTTACTTCAAATTCCACTTTATCAATACCTAGGTGGATTCAATGCGAAGACATTACCTGTGCCAATGATGAACATCGTTAACGGTGGGGAACACGCTGATAACAATGTTGATATTCAAGAATTCATGGTTATGCCTGTAGGTGCTGAGAACTTCCGTGAAGCACTACGTATGGGAGCAGAAATTTTCCACAGCTTAAAATCAGTTCTTAAAGAAAAAGGCTTAAACACAGCTGTTGGTGATGAAGGTGGATTCGCTCCTAATTTAGGATCGAACGAAGAAGCCCTTCAAACAATCATGGTTGCGATTGAAAAAGCTGGTTACAAGCCAGGCGAGCAAGTTATGCTAGCTATGGATGCTGCATCTTCTGAGTTCTACAACAGAGAAGACGGCAAATACCATCTTTCAGGAGAAGGTGTTGTCAAAACATCAGCTGAAATGGTTGACTGGTACGAAGAAATGGCTTCTAAATACCCAATCATCTCAATCGAAGACGGCTTAGATGAAAATGACTGGGAAGGTCACAAACTTCTAACTGATCGTATCGGTAACAAAGTTCAATTAGTTGGTGACGATTTATTCGTAACAAACACGAAAAAGCTTTCTGAAGGAATTGAAAAAGGAATTGCAAACTCAATTCTTATCAAAGTAAACCAAATCGGTACATTAACAGAAACATTTGATGCAATCGAAATGGCAAAACGCGCTGGCTACACAGCAGTTATCTCTCACCGTTCAGGAGAAACTGAAGACAGCACGATTGCTGACATCGCTGTAGCAACAAATGCTGGTCAAATCAAAACGGGTGCTCCATCTCGTACAGACCGTGTTGCAAAATACAACCAACTTCTTCGCATTGAAGATATGTTAGTTGATTCTGCGAAGTATGATGGACTTAAATCTTTTTATAATTTAAAAAAATAACTCGTTTTTAAACTGTGGTTAACCTTGCAATGGGGTTAACCACTTTTTTTATCGTTTAGCGTACTATGTCAAATACTATTTCTTGGATTTTGTGCATGCCGAACACACCAACCAATTTTAATAACCAATTTTAGGTTCATAAGGAAGC
>NZ_JBHLVO010000040.1:0-38464 GCF_042433335.1 Metabacillus herbersteinensis | reverse complement strand
TTCACGTCCGGTTCTGAGAGAGACTACTGGGGAGGTTCCTGTGGTCTACTTGCCTTGTTTGTTGTTTTCAATATAAAAGTGAAGCTGAACAATTCTTTCAGTCATTAAAATTGAGATTAAAGAAATTTAACTTAGAGATAGCTGAGGATAAAACTAAAATTATTCCTTTCGGGCGGTTTGCGGAGAAAGATGCAAAGCGAAAGGGAAATAGTAAGCCTGCAACTTTTGATTTCCTAGGATTCACACATTATTGTGGGAAAAGCCGAGAAAGAAAATTTAGAGTGAAACGGAAAACAAGCAGGAAGAAAGTCCAAGGCAAACTAAAAGAATCCAAAGAATGGTTGAAGAAAAATAGAAATAAAGATATTCATATGATTATGGACAGATTTAGACGCTCGCTTATAGGTTATTACAATTATTATTGCATAACTGATAATACCCAAAATGTTAGCAACTTCAAAGACAAAATCGAGAACTTACTGTTTAAATGGCTCAATAGAAGAAGTCAAAGGAAATCCTTTACATGGGATAAATTCAGACTATTTCTTGATAAATATCCACTACCTTTACCAAGAATTAAAGTGAATATATATGATTTAAGAAAAGAGGTTAGCTACATTCTGTGAACGATGACTAGGAAGAGCCGTGTGCATTAATAGTGCAAGCACGGTTCTGTGAGGGGGGTGGAGTACAATTTACCGTGAGGTAGAAAGGCTCCCTTCTACTCGACTTCACAAGGAAAGTGCCTTTCTTTATGTAAAGGGCCAGATTATTGAACAAAACAGATAGAAATGATCAAACTTTTTTATAAATAGCGTCCTCATGAAATATATCATGATCTTGTTTTAATCAATCTTTTTTTCAAAACAGTCTCGTTTATATTTGGAAAATCAACGGTTTAAGACGTACTTTTGGTTAAAATTTTTATAATCCAACACATAAAAAATTGGGGTTTTATGTAATCCATAGTTGAAACTAACGCCACCCTTAATTCAACAAGAAAGTAATAACTCTTGGTCAATTTCTTATTTATTAAGTTTATATATTTCATGAGCTATCGATTCTAGAATATACATAACGGGGATTTGTGTAGTAATATTAGCATTTTCAAACCACTCCTCGGTCACGTAATATGGAATGTTTATATCAGAGATTTTTGCAATGGTTGAGTATTTATTGTTTGTAATACTAATAATATTACTTCCTTCTTGTTTAAGTTGATTAAGATGAGTGATTGTAAAATTACTTTCTCCTGAGACGGATAAAGCAATTGTTACGCTATTATGAAGAAATTCGGAATGAATTGGAAAGAAAGGGTCTTTAATATACATTGAAAATGTACCTAAGCTTGACAAATACCTTGCTCCATATTCGGCAAGAATACCTGAGCTTCCTATTCCAATAAAAATTACACTATCTGCTTTAGTAACTAAACTTGCAGCCTTCCTAATATTTTCTTCTATGTCTCCTTTTAACGTTCGCTCAAAAAATTCGGTTACCGAATGTTGGGAACTTTTTAAAATAGTCTTTTTATTTTCTCCTAAATGCATTTTAAGCATTACTTTAAATTCTGAAAAACCTTCACAATTTATTTTTCTGCAAAAACGTAAAATCGAAGCTGTTGATACGTGGGTTTCATCTGCCAGTTCACGGATTCGCATATAAGCAACTTTCTCACCATTTTGACAAATATAATTGTATAAGGAAGTTTCTAACTCATTTAATGAAGCAATTATATCGTGTGTAAACATTTATGTAGGATTCTCCTTCCATAAAAAATAAATACATTTTAACCCCTTTGTTAACTGTTAAACCTCCTCTATAGCTCAATCTTAACACATCTACTTCATAGGATACATGTTGTTACATTTGTGTAACAAATGACTTCTTGTGTTATTAAAAACTAGATGTTCCCGACTTATTTACTGTCTTACTCAATGCAGATACAATTCATTCATAAGTACTTTTACTTTCTTGATTAAAGAAGAAAGTTAAAAAGAGACCCTTTACATTAAAATTTTTGCAATAAGATTCTTCAAATCTTAACCAACTATTTAGCTGTTAAATTACCCGGAGGTGCATAGAGTATGACACAAGGTATTAAAATTGTAACGATTGGTGGGGGATCTAGTTATACCCCTGAATTAGTAGAAGGATTCATAAAACGATATAATGAATTACCGGTTAGAGAGTTATGGTTAGTGGATATTGAAGCAGGAAAAGAAAAATTAGAAATCGTTGGAAAACTTGCCAAAAGAATGATTGAAAAAGCAGGTCTTCCAATCGAGGTGCATCTAACACTAAATAGAAGAGCAGCTTTAAAAGATGCTGATTTTGTTACTACTCAATTTCGTGTAGGATTACTGGATGCTCGTGCTAAAGATGAAAGAATTCCTTTAAGCCACGGGGTATTAGGACAAGAAACAAATGGACCAGGTGGATTATTTAAGGGTTTGCGTACCATTCCAGTTATCTTGGATATTGTAAAAGACATGAAAGAACTATGTCCGGATGCTTGGTTAATCAACTTTACAAATCCTGCTGGCATGGTGACAGAAGCTGTTCTTCGTTACACTGACCATAAAAAAATCGTTGGTCTATGTAATGTTCCAATTGGAATTGAGATGGGAATTGCAAAGCTATTAGATGTTGACCATTCCCGTATTCGTATTGATTTCGCTGGTTTAAATCATATGGTATATGGATTAGATGTATATGTAGACGGAGTTAGTGTAAAAGATAAAGTAATTGATCTGTTATCGAATCCAGAGAACAGCAGCTTTGTAAAAAACGTAGAAGGACAAGGCTGGGAGCCAGAGTTTATTCGAGCATTAAATGTCATAACGTGCCCATATCACTTGTACTATTATAAGACAGATGAAATGCTACAAAAAGAGTTGAAAAACTTTAAAGAGGGTACAACAAGAGCTGAAGTAGTTAAGAAACTTGAAGAGGAACTATTCGAGCTATACAAAGATCCTAATTTAGCAATTAAACCACCTCAATTAGAGCAACGCGGTGGAGCGTATTACAGTGATGCAGCGGTTCGTCTAATTTCGTCTATCTATAACGATAAGCATGATATTCAGCCGGTTAACACAATTAACAATGGGGCTATTGCAAGTATTCCGTATGATTCTGCTGTTGAAGTAAGCTGTGTTATTACAAAAGAAGGTCCAAAGCCAATCATCAACGGAGATCTTCCAGTTGCAGTTCGAGGGCTTGTACAACAAATCAAATCATTTGAACGAGTGGGTGCTGAGGCCGCTGTAACAGGCAACTATGATACAGCTTTACTTGCAATGACAATTAATCCGCTTGTTCCTTCTGATAAAGTTGGTAAAGCTATCTTGGATGAAATGCTAGAAGTACATAAAGAGCATTTACCAAAGTTTTTCCAAAAAGTAGAAATGTAAAATGATTAATTGTTCTAGTGTTTATGGCACTAGAACATTTTTTATTGTAAATAACTTTTACCTTATTTAAAAGTTATCGGAAACTACCCTTTTCTCAAAGATTTTTTTAAACTTCCTCCAGGCCCAGTCTTCTCAAGATACCTTATCACAGAGCTTATCTTATCGGGGAAGGCTCATGAAATTGTTTCTCAAAAGAAACAGCTTGCACAGTCTGCAAATGATATTTATTCGGAATATTTCCCTTTAAAAAAGAATGTTGGACATCCTCTTAGTTTTTATCGTTGGCTTCCAATTGAAGGGCATAACGATGCGTTACAGTTGGAAGCGGATTTGAAAAGGCACGGTATTCGAGTTTTTCATTCTTATCGTTTTCTAAGCGGGCAGACCACCCCTGATAAGTATTTGCGTATTGC
Source organism: Metabacillus herbersteinensis (assembly GCF_042433335.1). Classification (NCBI taxonomy): domain Bacteria; kingdom Bacillati; phylum Bacillota; class Bacilli; order Caryophanales; family Bacillaceae; genus Metabacillus; species Metabacillus herbersteinensis. Next base: position 34,635 of record NZ_JBHLVO010000040.1, on the reverse strand, counting down.
ACTTTCTTCTACAAACTCATTAGATGAGTTAAAAATAGGATTAAAAATATTAAAACAGTATCTTAACTAATTCAAATCCTCCAAAGGTTCAATAACTAAGTATGGAAAAGGATTATTACCACTTTTGGAGTCAATAATATGGAGTGGTAGCGGACTCCTTTATTTAACTATGTCTTCACGAAGCCAAAATGATCTGAACTCATTTCATTTATCTGTAACTCCAAATACAAGGGTTATGAAATCCTGCGAATAAGTGAGCATTCGAGAGATATACGTATTGAACTGAGGGAGTTGAACAAGGGTGTTTTTTCAGGGGAACAGCATTATGTTAAATTACCAAATGGTGATCAATTCTATTCTGTTACAATCGCATATGTCTCAAAAGAAATAAAGGCGGGTTCTTAAAGCAGACGGTAAAGAAACCTACTGAAGCGATGTTTTTTGAATTACCAGTAGGGCTTAATCCTCTAATAAAAATCCTTATTAAACAATATTCAAAGAAATGATTAGAATTTTGGACTATATAATTCACGACATCCTCTATTTTCTTATCGGTACCAGTTTGACATATCACCATATGAAAAAATCCCTACGAACGTTGGTTTCGTATTGGGGATTTTGTTAGTTATTGAATTAGCTTTGTTTGCCACCTGTTAGCACATTAATTGTAATTATATTTAATATTCAGTAAAATTGTGATATTGAGTTTTATTTAAAGGGGGGTATTATGATTCGAGGTTCATGGAGAGCGTTAGTATGGATTGGATTATCTGAATTATGCGCATTAAGCTTGTGGTTTAGTGCATCAGTTATTGCACCCGAACTAATTGAAAGTTGGAACCTTAGCCACAATTCAGAAGCATGGCTGTCTTCTTCTGTTCCAATTGGATTTGTAATAGGGGCATTATTTAGTTCATCTTTTGGGATTGCGGACCGTTATAATCCTCGAACAGTTTTTGCAATTTCAGCGTTTCTCGGAGCAATATTGAATGGCTTACTAATACTAGTCGATCATGCTTTTTTCGGTATCCTACTTAGGATATTAACTGGAATAACTCTCGCTGGGGTATACCCGATAGCTGTAAAAATTTTATCACAATGGTTTCCAAAAAAACGTGGGCTTGCTATTGGTATCTTAATAGCTGCATTAACCCTAGGGTCATCTTTACCACATTTTGTTGTTATGTTTTTTTCTTCATTAAATTGGCATTTCGTAATTATTTGTAGCTCAGTATTGGCACTACTCGCAGCAATAGTTGTCAATTGGATTCTAGAAGATGCTCCAGAAACATCGGAAAAACTGCCTTTCTCTTTTAAATTAATAAAAAAAGTAGTAACGAATAAACCAGTAATGCTGGCAAACTACGGTTATTTCGGGCATATGTGGGAATTGTATGCGATGTGGACATGGCTTCCTGCTTTTTTGACAGCTAGTTTCACAAGACAATCACCAGGAATTTCTCATTGGTTCATTGCATTATCCTCATTTATTTCAATAGGAATTGCAGGGGGGATTGGTTGTGTATTAGGAGGATTAATCTCAGATAAAATCGGAAGGTCAAATTTAACGATCATTTCTATGTTTATCAGTACCATCTGCTCCATATTAATTGGTTTGACATTTGGTCAATTTATTTGGTTAACTCTAATCCTTTCTATCATTTGGGGGATGTCTGTCATATCAGATTCTGCACAATTTTCTGCCGCAGTTTCAGAAGTAGCAGAAGTTGAGTATGTAGGAACAGCCCTTACTTTTCAAATGTGCTTTGGTTTCCTAATCACTATATTTTCTATAAATCTAATCCCTATTATTCAGAGGTTTGTCGGTTGGGAATGGGTCTTTGCATTTTTAGCGATTGGACCGATTCTTGGTATTGTATCTATGGTCAAATATAAACGACATGAATTTAATAATGTCAATGGGATAATTGGTCATTTTAAATAAATTAAACATGTTGATCTTGGATGAAATCTATAAGTTTTTTGGAGTAGTTAAAAAAATATACGTACTCCGTTCTTCAACTAACGGGTAGCTTTACTTCAATAAGGAGTAGAGCTTTTTCTTATTCAAGTAACGGTGCAGAATAGTTAGGTAAGGAAAATAAATCCAAGTCCGGAAATTAGACTTAACTGAATTAATCTGAGGAGGTAACCAAGTGGAGAAAGATTTGAAATTCCATCGTGCCTTTGGGGTTTATGGACTTTACTTTCAAGATGGAAAACTTTTAGTGATAAATAAAAATGGAGGACCATATATCAATCGTTTTGACCTTCCAGGAGGAAGTTTAGAGGAATCTGAAAGTTTAACAGATGCAATGAAAAGAGAGTTTCTTGAAGAGACTGGTATTGAGATAGAAGTAGTAAAGAACTTAGGTGTTATCGACTTTATGTTACCGTGGGATTGGAAAGAGTTTAGCCACGTTCATCATATTGGGGTTTACTATTTAGTTAATAAAATCGGTGGACAACTTATAAATCCAAAACAATTTGATGGACAGGATTCACCTGGGGCTTTGTGGGTTTCAGAGAGTGAAGTAACGGTTAATAATGCCTCTCCATTGGTTCTTAAAGCATTTGAATGGTTGAAAAAAGGTGAATTAGGCTTAGATGTTGAGTGCTATGAACAGTGGGAAGTAAAAAAATGATGTTGTTGTACTAATGGGTACTTAAGCTTTTTAACGGAATAAGTCTTGGGGGGATTCCTAATAACTGCGCCTTGTTCTTACTAATGGACAGCTTAGATGAGCAAATAGTGCAGAGTTTGGTCGGAATGTCTGGTTAGATTGCAAAACTAAAGGGAGGATTTCTTAGTTGTGGAAGCACTATACCACGCTTCAAGGGACAACATACAATTGAAGGTCTTTGTAAATTGCTATCAATTATATAAGTTTTTAGAGGTTTACTATTTTTGGTGCACCTTTTTTGTTTATAATGTATAAAAGACGTTAACCTATAAGAGGGGATAGAAGTGGGAGAATTATATTTTACAGGGATTGAAGAAATAGCATCAAAAGAACGGCTAAATGAGTGGTATGGATATCAATTGAAAGAACAAAAACCATTGTATTATTTACTAGGGTCTGATTAAATGTTCATCATCAACCATTTTAATCAATGGCATTTCCAAACCAGATAAGTTGCAAATGGAACCGGAGAAAATTCTCTTTTAGCATTCCCTTTTCCTATTTACCATTTTTCATATGACCAATAGAATAGCAATAATTCTAATTATTTCATTTCTCTAACTCTACTTTTGAAAAAGTACTAGAATCTGATTGAATAGGTATATCAGATTTAACCATAGTTGTTGTAAGTTTTTCCTCTAAAAGTGTAGCTTCTTAATATTCTTAATAAAGTTAGAAATAAATGACCATCTAATATAATGAGAAATGATATCCTTTACAATTGCAAACAAAGACAATAAAAATATAATTATAGTTATAATTTCAATTTAAGTTTTCTTATATAATGTAAGTATTTAATCGCAATCTTTTAGATGTAAAATAATGATGAATTTTGAAAGGGGATACATAATTTTGAACAAAAAATACTTAGATTTACTGGCACAAAAATATGATTGTGAAGAAAAAGTGGTAACTGAAATTATTAATCTTGAAGCCATTCTTCATCTACCAAAGGGAACAGAACATTTTATCAGTGATTTACACGGGGAGTATCAAGCCTTTCAACATGTGTTAAGAAATGGTTCGGGGAGAGTAAAAGAGAAAATAAGAGACATTTTTAATGGTGTAATTTATGAAAAAGAAATTAATGAATTGGCGACATTAGTTTATTATCCTGAAGAAAAATTACAGATAATTAAAAATAATTTTGTTAATGAACAAGAATTAAACCAATGGTATAAAGAAATCATTGATCGTATGATTAAGCTCATTTCTTATGCCTCTTCCAAATATACACGCTCGAAGTTACGTAAAGCATTGCCTAATCAGTTTGCCTATATTATAGAAGAGCTACTATACAAAACAGATGAATCCGCTAATAAGGAACAGTATTACACAAAAATTGTTCAGCAAATTATTTCCCTAGGACAGGCTGATAAGCTTATTACAGGTCTTGCTTATAGCACCCAGAGATTGGTTGTTGATCATCTTCATGTAGTGGGAGATATTTATGATCGCGGACCGGAACCTGATAAAATTATGGATACGCTAATCAATTATCATTCCGTTGATATACAGTGGGGAAATCATGATGTACTATGGCTAGGTGCTTTTGCTGGTTCAAAGGTTTGTCTAGCTAATATTATTCGTATCTCTGCCAGGTACAACAATTTGGATATTATTGAAGATGTGTATGGAATAAATCTTAGACCACTTCTCAATCTTGCGGAGAAATACTATGAGGACAATCCAACCTTTAGACCAAAGAGACATTCAGATGGAAATTTATCTGATCTTGAACAATTACAAATTACGAAAATTCATCAAGCCATTGCCATGATTCAGTTCAAATTAGAAAGTCCTATCATAAAAAGACGCCCGAACTTTAATATGTCAGAAAGGCTTTTGCTTGAGAAAATTGATTATGACAAAAATGAAATAACGATACATGGGAAAACGTACCCACTAGAGAATAGCTGCTTTGCAACGGTTAATCCGGAACAACCTGATCAACTATTAGAGGAAGAAGAGCAAGTGATGGACAAACTGTTATTTTCTGTCCAGCATTCGGAAAAGTTGGCTAGACATATGAATTTTCTTATGAAAAAAGGCAGTCTTTATTTAAAATATAACGGAAACTTATTAATACACGGCTGTATTCCTTTAGATGAAGAAGGAAAAATGGAAAAAATGGTCATTGAAAATAAAACCTATGCTGGTCGTGATTTACTTGATATTTTTGAACGTTATTTACGACATGCTTTTGCACATCCTGAAAAGACAGATGATCTTGCGACAGATATGGTCTGGTATTTATGGACAGGAGAATATTCATCACTCTTTGGGAAAAGAGCAATGACAACCTTTGAAAGGTATTTCATTAAGGATAAGATAACCCATAAAGAGAAAAAGAACCCATATTACCATTTACGTGAAAATGAAGAGACATGCCGCAAAATCCTAACAGAATTTGATCTTAATTCTGATCAAGGTCATATCATAAATGGCCATACACCAGTTAAAGAAATTGACGGAGAAAATCCAATTAAGGCTAATGGAATGATGATTGTCGTTGATGGAGGCTTTTCCAAAGCTTATCAATCAACAACAGGTATTGCTGGATACACTTTATTATATAATTCCTATGGTATGCAACTTGTCGCCCATAAACATTTTAATTCAAAAGAAGATGTTCTACTAAATGGAACAGATGTTTTATCAGTAAAAAGATTGGTGGATAAAGAACTAGAGAGAAAAAAGGTTCTAGAAACGAATGTTGGAGAGGAAGTATTACAGGAAGTCTCTATTTTGAAAAGTCTGATGGAATATCGCTATATGAATTAAGAGCACTCATTACAATTTCATAGATTATATCTTATATAATAATAATTATGGAATCCTAAATATTAAAATATTTCATTATTTTTTAAAAGGGGAATGAGATTATGAATGAGATATTTCAACATGTTATTGGAAATGACACTCTATTAAAACTGAGCTTTGCTACTATATCGGATTAGTAATAGGTTTAGAAAGGGAATTAAAAAGAAAACCTTTAGGATTGAAAACTTGTTTAATCGTATCGGATACAGCTTGTTTATTGACAATTGTGTCCTATGAATCCGCACTTTTGTATGCAAAAGAATATTCTCGTCCTATGGACCCTGGAAGGATACCGTCATATGTAATAAGTGGAATTGGGTTTTCTAGGAGCAGGAGTAATTTTAAGAAGAAGTAATGATGCTATATCTGGCTTGACTACTGCTTCATTAGTATTAGCTTCGGCAGGTATTGGAATAACTATAGGTGTGGGGTTTTATAAGCCCTTTTAGGAATTATTTTCATGATATTAGGTGTGAGAATTATTCCCGATATATTTGAATGGATAGGACCCAAAAAGTTGAAAGATAAAGAAATAAGCGTGAAATTGTATATGGAAAAAAACGCAGATTTAACAAATCTATTAAAGGACATGAAAAGTAAAAAACTAGGAATAAAACGAGTTAAAGTTAAAGAAGAAACCAATGATATTGTTCTTAGTTGCATAGTAACAGCTACAATTCTTCCAATTCCTGCTCGTTTCTTACCTTTTCGTGATGCTGTACGTCTATACAGTGCACCGAGAAAGTATAATTTGTAGATCTATACTTTAGTCAGTAAGAATAAGGCCAAACTAAAGTAAAAAAGTATCAACCACCGCAAATTTGTTAATCATAACAAAAGAGGAGGTGGGATACTATGGCTCAAGATGTTCTTTGTGAAGTCAATAACTGTACGTATTGGGGTTCAGGAAACAAATGCAATGCAGATTCTATTTACGTAGTCAGTCATAAGGGCAAAAAAGCATCCAATAGTGAAGAAACGGATTGCAAAACATTTGTATCAGCTTAAATTTCTGAGGGTAACCATTATTTTGGTTGCCCTTTATTATTTATAGTATTGATAATAACTATCATTTTCATTCAAGTTTATTGAATTAATTTTATTCTTATTTCTTCTTTGAAAAAGAAAGGCGAGGTGGGAATATTCAAAATTAGAATATCTAAACATGAAATATCACTATTTCTTATTGATTGAAATCATCAGTTACACTTTAAGTAAGGAACACAACTCGTTAAGTGTTTGATTATTATGAAAGCGTTCTCTTTACTATGTGGGAGGAGACTTGTTGTGAGATTAGCTTATGTGTACGGCATACCTGATACAAAAGCTGAACTGTATGGATTGCGAGGGAAGGAGGAAGATGAAAGCTTAGGGGCAACGTATCTAAAGAATATCCTAACCAGTCGAAAGGTGGATACGTAATCTTTTGAAGAGGTGATTGATCACGCAACGAAACACAACATTCAAATTGCTTTCGAACCACAAAATCGTTCAAATCATCAGATGTTAAAGCAATCTTAGATGTTTACTACATTTGTGATTCGAAAAGGAGTAATTAGTGAAAATTTTCTCATTTCTCGCTAACAACTTGTCCATGTACACCTGTCAGGTGAGAGTAGAAAATGCCCGGGAAAGGGAAATATTGATTTTAAAGAAGTTCTTGACGCACTAAACGATATAGTATATGAATTGTACTTATCCTTTGAATTTAGGCACACAGAGAATTACAAAAATGATATGGAAATTACAGCTTTTTTTTATAAAAAATTTACAGATTATTCAGGAAAATGACAAGGGGGATTTTGGTGAAAAAGTTAATGTTTGTTATTCTCACTGTAATTTTATCTTTAGGAATGTCCGCATGTGGCAAAAAAGATGCACAACCTGTTGCAGCCGATGGGGAAAGTGCAACGAATAGTGGATACCCGGATAAAGCCATCACGTTTTCAGTTCCTTCCGGTGCAGGCGGAGGCCTTGATACAACTGGGAGAGCCTTGAGCAATCTTTTTGCTACTGAAGGGATTGTAGACAGCACGATTACCGTTGAAAATAATCCGGGCGGAGGTCAGGTGGTTGGTACTGTCGATTTTGCGAATAAAGAAAAAGGAAATGATTACAAACTACTTATAGCATCTACACCATTTGTCTTGAATCACATCAAAAAAGAGGGGAACAGCCCGGTATCTTTCCGTGATATCACGCCAATTGCCCGCCTCGTGAAAGAATATGATGTGTTGGCCGTACCTGTTGATTCAGAATATCAGGATATGGAATCGCTCATGTCAGCATTAAAAGCAGATCCGACTTCCGTTTCTTTTGCTGGAGGATCAGGTCCAGGATCATTTGATCATTTGAATGTTATTTATCCGTCTATGAAGGCAGGTGTTGATGTAAAAGGATTGAAATATATTTCTTATGATGGCGGCGGTGAAGCATTAACTGCACTTCTAGGTAAGAACGCGGATGTTATCAGTTCAGATGTGTCTTCAGTTTATGAATACGTGAAAGCAGGAAAAGTGAAGATTATCGGTATCTCCTCTCCGGAACGTCTAGAGGGTGATTATGCTGATATTCCAACATACAAGGAACAGGGCATTGATGCTGAATTAACGAACTGGCGTGGTATTTATGGTCCGGAAGATATGTCAGACGAAGCAAAAGTGTATTGGGAAGAAAAAGTGGCAGAGCTTGTAGCAACAGAAGCTTGGGCTGCTGAAATTGCAAAACGAGGCTGGCAGGATGGATATATGGCTTCAGAAGAGTTCATTAAACTAATGGAAAAGGATGAAGATATGTACACAGAAATTTATAAAGATTTAGGTATGGCAAAGTAAACATTACTAAAGAAGATGAGAAGCGGCAGCTGAGATTCTCCTGTTAGGCTGCCGCTTTTTAATAAGACAGGGAGAGGAAAAGAATGAGCAAATTATTTGACCGGTATACAGGAATTTTATTCTTTGCGGTAGGTTTAATGTTTGTAATCGAAAGTTTGAAACTTTCTCAGAGTGCTTACGGCAGTGTAATTGGCCCGAATATTTTTCCGATGTCTTTAGGTAGTGTGTTGATTTTATTAAGTACCCGCCTTGTTTATGAAACGTTCCGATATGTGGATGTGAATAAAAACAGCGCAAAGTTGGATTACAAACGACTTGTGATTATTTTGGTGGCTGCCATTCTATATGCTGCCCTTCTAGAAACTTTAGGTTATGTCATTACAACGTTCCTATTCCTACTAGTTGGATTTCAAACAATGGAAAAGGGACGATTGTGGGTTTCGTTTCTAATTGCCGGCTGTTTTTCCATAGGCGTTTATTATTTATTTGTTGTTATATTGCAAGGAACACTTCCAGCATTCCCATCATGGATGAGCTTTTCTTAGGAGGTTTTATATGGATACGCTTGACTATCTACTACAAGGTTTTGCTACTGCGCTTCAGTGGCATAATCTCCTGTTCGCCTTTTTTGGGGTACTGATCGGGACAGCTGTTGGCGTTCTGCCTGGTATCGGCCCCATGAGTGGAATTGCTCTTTTAATGCCAATTACCGCTTCCATCACTGGTGGACTGCCCCCTGAAGCAGCAGCGACAAGCTCTATTATTCTTCTCGCTGGTGTTTATTACGGTGCTATGTATGGTGGTTCCACCACATCTATTCTCTTAAATACGCCAGGTGAGTCTTCCTCAGTTGTTACTACATTGGACGGACACCAAATGGCAAAGAATGGACGAGCTGGGATCGCACTAGCCATTTGTGCGATTGGATCATTTGCCGCTGGAATTGTTGCTTTAATTGGTCTTATTCTACTAGCGAACCCGCTAGCAAGCATTGCATTGAAGTTCGGTCCAGCTGAGTATACTTCATTAATGTTGCTCGGATTGCTGGCTGTAAGTGGCCTTGGGGGAAAGTCGATCACCAAAGCCTTAATGATGACGGTTTGTGGCTTATTACTTGCTACGATTGGGATTGATAACGTATCTGGAGTTACCCGATTTACCTACGATATCCCTGTACTTTATTCAGGCCTGGAATTTTTAACAATTGCAGTAGGGCTTTTTGCGTTAGGAGAAGTATTTAAAGCGATTTTAGAAAGGGAAAGCAACAGTGGCGAAATTGCTAAGATTGATCGAATCCTTCCGACAAAACAAGATTTAAAAGACAGTGCAATGCCTATTGTACGAGGCTCAGTCTTTGGATTTTTCATTGGGGTTCTTCCAGGTGCAGGTGCTACTCTTGCTTCTTTTTTCTCTTACATCATGGAGAAAAAGTTAAGCAAAAATCCAGAGAAATTTGGTACTGGAGCGATTCAAGGTGTAGCTGCTCCAGAAGCAGCTAATAATGCTGCGGCAGGTGGTGCGATTGTTCCATTGTTGACATTGGGAATACCTGGATCAGGATCAACGGCTATTTTAATGAGTGCGTTCATTATGTTTAATATTACACCAGGTCCACTTTTGTTTGAAGAGCATCCAGATGTTGCATGGGGTTTAATTGCGAGTATGTTTGTTGGTAACGCTATTTTATTGATTCTAAACCTACCGATGGTAAAAGTTTTCGCCAAGGTAGTAGAAACACCTACGAAATATTTGATTCCGTTGATTGTTGGATTCTCTTTCTTTGGAGTATACGCTGTACAGTTTTCTGTTTTTGATTTAATGCTGTTAATCGGATGTGGGGTAGCAGGATATTTCTTATCACGAAATGACTTTCCGATTGCCCCGCTCGTACTGGGATTAGTGCTTGGTCCAATGATCGAAAATAACTTACGAAGAGCTTTAACGTTATCCAACGGTGATATTATGATTTTCTTTGAGAAGCCAATATCACTCGCTTTTATTATTGTGGGTATGTTATGGATCCTAACACCGATCTTCCTTAAATTAAGAGGGAAAAAAATAATTATTAATGAAGAATGATAAATGAAGGAGAGAACTAGAATGAGTATAATAGAACAATTTCAAGAGATTCCAACCACATGTATTTCAGACGCACTAAAGGGGCTTAATAATCTATCATCTGCGATTAAACCGCTGAAAGAAGAATATAGAGTTGCGGGGCGCGCATTTACCGTGAAAATGCCGGTTGGTGATAATCTGGTTGTGCTAAAGGCCATTAGGGAAGCGCGTCCAGGCGATGTTCTTGTTATTGATGCAAAAGGAGATACGTATCGCGCTATTGCGGGAGATTTTATTCTCGGTATGGCCCAAACACTCGGCATTAAAGGAATCATTGTCGACGGGGTCATCCGGGATGTCGTTGGAATAAAAGAATTAAATTATCCGGTCTTTTGTAAAGGTACAACGATAGCAGCGAGTGGTAAGGCTGGAGAAGGAGAGGTCAACGTACATATTTCCTGTGGTGGTGCAACAATTCATCCTGGAGATATTGTAGTAGGAGACGCGGATGGAGTTGTCGTCATTCCACAATCGATGGAAGAAGAAGTATTGAAGCTATCTTTAGAAAAAGTAGATAAAGATATTAAAAGAGTACAAAAAGTCTCAGGTAATAAGGAAGAAATTTTAGCCTATCTAGACCACTTTTTATCCTAATTAGGCAGGCCAGTACCCTGGCCTGTCTATTACTCGGACAAATTTTTTATAAAATCAACGAATGCTCTTACGACGTTTAACTCTTCTGTATCTTTATGATGAAGCATCCATGTTTTTTGTGTGATGGCCATCCCTTCTTTCGTTTTGAGTGGGATTTTATAAATTTTTTCCACATCGTTAAAAAACAAAGAAGGAAGGATGGCATACCCTAACCCGTTTAAGACCATTTCTTTGCATGTGTCGCCTCGGTCAACTGAGATGCCAATTATTGGAGGTTGCGAGTATCGTTCTGCCCACCAGTTATCGGTCAAATGTTTATAGAGATGATCCGTATGGTAATCAATTTTTGGTAAATTAGGGAGGTCCTCAAGTGCTATTTGGTTATAAGAGAAAACACATAATTCTTCTTCAAACAGCAGTTCTTTTTGGTCTGGCCAATTATATTCTCCTCTAATAAAGCCAATATGAACGTCCTGATTATAGGCAAGTTGATATATTTGTTTGCTATAACCGGTTTCTATTTGAAATTCAACATCTGGATATTGCTCTTTAAAGGACTTTAGCCAGCCGGGAAGTTTATATTTACTGATAAAGTTTGAAACACCTAGTCGCAATGTACCGGCAACAAAGTGATTAAAATTATCGATGTCTTCTCTTATTTCACGGAATGTGTTCAGTAATTCCTCTGCACGTTTAGCTAAGTACTCTCCTTCTGGTGTAAATTGAACGCCCTTAACACCCCTGTTCACAATTTTTACACCAAATTCTGTTTCAATTTGTTTTAAGCGTTTTGTGAGTGTGGGCTGTGCAATAAAAAGGCTTTGTCCAGCTTTTGTTATGCTTTTTTCATTAAATAGCGTATGTATTACCAACCAGTCGCGATCATCCATCCTAATCACCCTTTTCTACTAAACATATCACAACAACAAGGTTTCCTGAAGATAAGATATGGCAATCGTTCATGTTCAGCTATGAAATATTGCTATTTTTAAGATTAAGAACAATCAAATATGATAAATGCAGATTAACTTTTCATTTAATAGGATAAGAGGGGAGAAAAAATATGGATACAAAAGGATATATCGAGCCAAAAATTTTAAAAATAAATGAAAAAGAATATACGTATTATCCGTTACAGAGTTTACAGAAAGGTAAGTTTAGCCATATATCAAGACTTCCGTATTCTATAAAGGTACTTCTTGAAGCAGCGATTCGTACATTTGACGGAGAATCAATTACAGAAGATCACATACGGAAATTAGCCGACTGGACGTTAAATAGGAATATAAATGAGGAAGTACCTTTCAAACCAGCACGTATTCTATTACACGATACTACTGGACTACCGGCGATTGTGGACTTAGCTGCTATGCGCGAAACAATGAATCGGGCCAGGGGGGATGTGTCGAAAATAAATCCACTAATTCCTGTAGATCTTGTTGTCGATCATTCTGTTACAGTAGACTACTTCGGCAGACCGGATGCCATGGAACTGAATGAAAAGGTCAATATGGAACGTAACATGGAGCGATTTCGTTTTCTTCGATGGGCGCAGAATACATTCAATAACTTAGAAGTGATTCCGCCTGCAACTGGTATCATGCATCAAATTAATATGGAGTATTTATCAACGGTAGCAGCAACAAAAGAGGAAAATGGAAAAACCATTGTATACCCTGATTCTCTGGTCGGTACAGATTCTCATACGACAATGATAAATGGACTTGGTATCGTAGCTTGGGGTGTAGGAGGGATTGAGGCAGAGGCAGCCATGTTGGGACAGCCTTTGTATTTTGTGACGCCAGAAGTGGTGGGCTTCCGACTGACAGGTGCGATTCAAGAAGGAGTGACCTCAACGGATCTTGCTTTAACAATCACGAACATTCTCCGTGAAAAGGGTGTAGTAGGTAAGTTTGTGGAGTTCTTCGGTGAAGGCGTTAGTTCCATGAGTGTCGCAGACCGAGCGACTGTGGCAAATATGGCGCCTGAGTATGGTGCGACAATGGGCTTTTTTCCGGTAGATAAGCAAACTATAAACTATTTACGTTTGATTGGTCGTAACGATGAGCAGATTAGCCTTATTGAAACGTATTACAGATTACAAGGTATGTTTATGGAGGAAAATAACCAAGAACCAGATTATCCGGAAGTTATTGATCTGGATTTGAACACGGTCGTCCCATCCCTTGCAGGCCCTAAGCGCCCACAGGATCGTATTGATTTGACTGAAATGAAACAAAAATATAATGAAATTATCCGAAAACCAGTAGCAGAAGGTGGTTATGGACTATCTGAGGAAGCAATCAAAAAAGAAGTTCATATTGAGGACGAAAATGGGAAAACAAGTGTCATTAAGAATGGCTCTGTTGTATTGGCGGCGATTACCAGCTGTACCAATACATCCAATCCAACTGTGTTGATGATGGCGGGACTTCTTGCGAAAAATGCCGTAGAAAAAGGGTTGACAAAACCGGATTTTGTCAAAAGTTCGTTAACCCCGGGATCACGGGTCGTGACGGATTATCTAAGTGAGTCTGGGCTGATGCCGTATCTCGAAAAGCTAGGCTTTCACATTGCGGGGTACGGGTGCGCAACTTGTATTGGCAACTCTGGACCTCTTCCCTTTGAAGTGAGTGAGGCCATTACACAGCAGGATTTAACCGTAGCCGGTGTCCTTTCGGGAAATCGTAATTTTGAAGGGCGGGTTCACCCTCAAATTAAAGCGAATTATTTGGCTTCCCCGCCGCTCGTTATTGCATATGCATTAGCAGGTAAGGTTGATATTAATTTTTCAACAGAGCCAATTGGTTTTGATTCACTCAAACAACCTGTTTATTTACGTGACATTTGGCCATCTTCTCAAGAAACCCAAAAATGGCTTGGAGATACTCTTCGGCCAGAGCTATTCAGAAGCCGTTATCAAAATGTACATGATGCCAATGAAAAGTGGAACCAAATTGATACTCCTGAAGGACAGCTGTTTGAATGGGATGAAACATCTACTTACGTACAGGAACCACCATTCCTTAAAGATTTATCTGAGCAACCGGCTAATATTGTTGACTTTAAAAATGTTCGTACTCTCGCCCTTCTTGGCCATTCCGTCACAACTGATCATCTCTCACCATCTGGGGCTATTCCTGCTGAAAGCATAGCAGGCATTCATTTGAGAAACCAGGGAGTAGAACGAAAGGATCTCAATTCATATCCTTCGAGGCGGGGGAATCATGACGTTATGATTCGTGGAGCATTGGCCAACCATAGGATTCGTAATCACATGGTTCCAGGTTCGGAGGGAGGCGTCACAAAATACTTGCCAAGCGGTGATGTGATGTCAATGTACAGAGCATCATTAGAATACAAAAAAGATGGTACTCCTCTTTTCATTATTGCCGGAAAAGAATATGGTACAGGAAGTTCACGAGATTGGGCAGCAAAAGGCACACTATTACTTGGTGTGAAAGCAGTTATAGCAGAAAGCTTTGAACGTATTCATCGCAGCAATCTGGTTGGGATGGGGGTTCTCCCACTACAATTTGTTAATGGTGAAAGCGCACAGTCCTTCAGAATTGAGGGTACTGAGACATTCCAAACAATCGGTTTATCCAATAAAGTTCATCCAGGACAAATGATCAAAATCAAGGCTGTTCGTGAAAGCGGGGAATCCTTTGAAATTGATGTGATGGTCCGACTTGATAATGTCATAGATATCGAGTATTACCGCCATGGAGGCATTATGCAAAAAGTAATCAGACAGTTAATGAGTAAATCCTCAATATCAAAAACGAAATGAGGAGATTTGTATTGGTAGTTTAACCATCACGATAAATTAATCCACATGGGAAAACACTATTCGAAAATGAATTCCTCATGATAGATGATGCGAAATGATTGCCAACGACTTAAGTAGCAGCAAATATGCAGGGCTGACGTGAAAGAGAGCTGGCAAGTTTAAAAAGTGAAATAGTATACATTTTGCACTACAAAAAGTCACTTTTAAATTCAATTTGAAAGTGACTTTTTATATGTCTGGAAGAAAGATTTCACAAGGTTGGGTTTTTCTTGTTCTATGGGAATAAAGTTCTTTACTTAGGAAAAAAGATGTTTACTTTGTAAAAAAGTTCTTTACTGAACATACTGTTGATCTTCAGCAATCGGGCCAGATTGTGGAGCAACTCCTTTAAAGAAAATTAGATCTATATGTTAAATTTTAAAGGAGATTGTGAAATTGTGTACTTAAAGTAACGGGGCAGATTAGTTAAATAAGGAAAAACGTCTTTGTAACTGTTACAATGATTTTTAGACTGGGATTTTCGTGGAGGAAGCTATGATAAATAAATTTGAAACTAGATATTTTTATATTAAAAGTCCAAACGATGAAAAATTTATTAGATGGAATACAGTCAAGGGACATCTTAAAGAAGAATCTTAGGTGATTACGATATAATTTCCGACTTAATGGCTATGGATGTTCGAGATAAGTTCGGTGAAGAATATGGTGTTTGGGAAATTACTAAAGAAGATTTTGATGGCAAAAAAAAGCCCGAAATTGAATAGGATTACACTAATCTTGTTTCACTAACTGGTGCATTACTAAAAAGGACAATTCTATTTTTATACACTAACAAGAGAATAGATAAAAATAATCTGAAATTTCTTTGGTTATCCAAGAGAGGGTGCTTAAGTTTGGAGTTGAAAAAAACGAGGAAATCTTTCTTATATATAGGTAGCTGTTTCAGTGTGATAATTATTGTTTTATTTATTATGTTTACTTTAATGAATGAAAAACAAAGATACGGATTATCCAATTCAGTTAGTATTTCTCCAAATGATGATCGTATCGTGTTTTCATATTTCCAAAAGGATATTGCCTCAATCTATTCCGCTAAAGTGGATGGCACAAACGTAAAGCGTCTTACTTTCCCTAATGAAGAATCGCATATGAATCCTATATATTCACCAGATGGATCTAAAATCTTATTTTTACTATATCCTAAAAAGCACTTTAGCTATATTTGTCTAATGGATGCAGATGGAACTAATATTCGACCGATTAAGAATATAAAACAGAATGAAATAATAGAAGGTATTTTTTCTCCTGACGGGCAAACGATTTATTTTATTATGGGAAACCGTATTTTCGAAGACAGGATGGTTGATTTAGATATTTATTCCATTGGAGTAGATGGTACAAATTTCACTCGTTTATCAAATATAGACAGCTTTCAAATGTCTGACCTTTCTATAACTTCGGATGGAAAAAGATTATTGTTCTATTCCTTTCATCAAGATAAAGAACAATTTTATTTTCTAAATCTTGATTCCAAAAGGATCCAAGCTTTTAATCCCGAAGGAAATTTCGATGAACAAATTTTCTCTAATCCAAAGATTTCCCCTGATAATAAATGGCTTGCTTTTTCGGCTGTACCAGGGAATTGGAAAAGAGGAAATTTTGAATATGAGTTGTTTGTGATGGATTTTCAAAACCGTAAATCCAGACAGTTGACACACTTAAAGTCAAGCGTAGAAGAACCCTCTTTTTTCCATACAGAACAAAAAATATTATTTATACATGATCAAAATTGGACCAAAAGCCCAGCAAAATATGAAATAATGGAAATTAATTTGAACGGATCAGGATTAAGAAAAATCGAGTTGGATTTATCCGAATTTTAAGGAACTTGAGATTAAAAGAAGAATTTTATTCAACTAACGGGCGCGTTTATTTAACTAGTAGACGTCCTTTTATAGTATATATCTTCGGGTTAGGATGGTGTAGCGTTGATTGATTTATTTGAAAGGATGAAAACAGGCAATAAAAAGCAACAAGACGCTTATACAGCAATCATGGAACTGGATATTTTTAATGAGTTGAGTACCTACAACCCTGTTCTATGTGGAACTCTGCCCATCGGTATAGACATCGTGGGTTCAGACCTAGACATCATTATGGAAGTACAAGAGTTAGATCATTTCGAAGAACTTCTTCAAACTTTATACAATAATAAAGACGACTTTACAATCAAAAGAACAACTATAAAAGGAAAAGAAGTCGTTAAAGCGAATTTTGTCTTTAAAGATTTTGAGTTTGAGTTGTTTGGCCAAGCCCAACCTGTACATAAGCAAAATGCGTATCTCCATATGATTATTGAACATGAACTGTTGCAAAAAGTTCCTAATCTTAAACAGCAAGCATACAAGACAGAACCAGCGTTTTGTAAGCTTTTTGACATTACTGGAGATCCTTATGTAGGTCTCATCCGATTTGGAGTTGAAAAAGGAATTATAACAGACGAAATTTTAAAATAGCTTATTCAACAAAAGGGCGCTATTCTTTAATAAGGATAACGTCCGTTTTGTATTTTGGGCTATAAAGACAAAGATTGTTGTAAGGTTGATTGGATATTTATGTAAAAGTATAAAGAGATTGTGAAAAAATGTACTTAAGCTAAAGTGGCAGGTTAGTTGAAGAACATTGGATGTATAATACTATTATGAATGCGTCAGCGAGAAAGGGTAATACGATGAATATAAAGGATTTTGCCGAATACACGATTGAATTATTTTCGTCTCTTGTTTTAAGTGATATAGAAGAATTTATTGTAAATGGAAAAGCAACTAAAAACCACGAAATGCTTCTTGAATGGTTAGAATGGTTGGAATCAAATAGAGATGATTTTACAGATGAGACATTCAATTTGGTTATTTCTCAATTTCAGATTGATATAGGTGCAATGCCTATTTGGTTCGCGGATAAAAACTACCAAGACAAAGTTCTCGAATGTTTTAAAGACTATTTCGGTGAAAATAAGTATTTTTACGATATGTTTAAGACTTTGTATGAAACTGGTTTAATAGAGGATGGGCTTCGTTAACTAATGGTGAAGCTATCTGATATAGGAGCCGTCATTGGGGATTAATGTGTCTTGTTTTAGTTCTATACGGAATTATGGTCTTCCTTGTTCAACTAAGGTGGCAGTTTAGTTCAATAAGGGAGGTTGCTGCGGCAACCTTTTTGTTATGCAACTAAAGGGGCAGGAGTTTATTAAATGGTGTATAGAAAGGAAAATCAATTATGACTCAATACATTTATCTTGCTTCACCTATGAGATTACCTAAAGGTTCCTTTGGTTCAAAACCCGTGTCTCCTAAAAAACCGAATGTCTTTAAAAATGAATTAGATTTCACTCATATATATTTTGAAAATAATTACGATAGCAAATTAAAACGAAGATTTTCATACAGTCCCCACTTCTCTTTCAATCACCAAGTAGCAGCTTACTCTAATCACATCCCTTTAAAATATGAATTAAAAGGAACAGCGGAAGAAGAAAAGTGTTTAACAATACTATATTTTTATCTAGAAGAAGCCATTCAAGCTAGTGGCGTCGTAGAGTATTTTACTTGTTTGAATAGTAAAGAAGAGCTGGCAATATCAAAAAAACGAAACATTCGCTGGAAAGAAATAAAAAAACCTTATGACCTGGTGTTGGAAGATCTGGAGTTTTGGGAGATAAGACTTTAGGTATCAATATAAATGACTTATTGTGCTAACGGGTGCTAGAGTTCAATAAATACGAGCCAGCTTTAACAGCCTTGGATCTTCAACAATCGGGCGCTTATCCGTAATAAGGTAAGCTTCTTTTTTTTGCGGAAAAAAAGATTGAGTTGAACGCTTGGTTATGAAATATTTGGTATTGAGCAATCGGGCAAGTTATTGAATAAGTTTATAAGTAAGAATGCTTAACAGAGAGGAGGTGCTTGATGAAAAGGAGGAAACTATTGTTTGTTACTATTGGAATATTGGTTGTTGCAATTTTAACTTTTAATGGTATCAAACAGTTATATGGGAATGATGAAGCGTCTATAGTTAGAGTAATTAATTCTATTGAGGGTTATGAACATAAATCAATTGAAATCTTGGAGATAAAAGATTTTGATGATTTAAGAATTGTAGCGTTTTTAGCTAATAATAGACCAGGATACATAGAGTTTACTGAAAATAAGAAAGGTAACTATGTATGGAGACATCTAGAAGTTAAAGAGAATGAGACATTTAGTTCTTTCCATATTTCCCCTCGTAAAATAATGTTTGTAACCAATAATGAAAATGAAATAGCTAAAATGCAAGTAGATCTAAATGAGCAAAAATTTGAACGGGAATATATCCCGAATAAAGCAACTGTAACTTGGGCTGATTTACCACAAACCGATAAAAACGAATATACATTTCGGAACTACAAGTATTATGATAAAGATGGAATTATTATTAAGTTTGAATAACCAACTCGGAGAACTTCTCCATACTCGTGAGTATATTGGTAAAAACCACGAGCATTCATTACTCGATTTTAATGTTCACCTAGTCGAATATTATTTTTTATTACAGCATGAAAGAAAAAGGATATGTATAAGATTCGAAGGGGAGCATTAGCTCTTCTTCTTTCTTTTTATTAAACAATCGGGAGCTTAGTAGCGTATAGAAAAAGTAGTCTACAGTAATTTTGATAGACTAATATTTATATATATTATCTTTCTTTTACATTAAATTAACATTACTGACATATTCAATCGGTATAATTTGTGATGAATAACACATAAGGGAGAGAGAAAATGAAGAAGAATTTATTTATACGTAGACTAGCAATTTCAACATTTGCTGGATTAGTAGCTGTTGCTAGTCCACTAATAACAGAAGGGGAAGCTGCAAATAAAAAGGAAGTCCAAGAGAATTCAGAATCAACATTACGTGAACCAGAAACAGGATTCCGTGTATTACCATATTTACAATCTCCAACTAGTACTTCTATGACAATTAACTGGGTATCTGAGTTAAATGAACCTGGTAGAGTCATTGTAACTGGTCCTGGAATAAAGGCAAAAAAAGTGACTTCGACCCCACATTACATGGAACTAATGGAGTATACAGAAAAAGAAATAAAACAAGAATTAACTTATAACGGTGGCAATGGCGTAGTAGAAACGATTCCACAAGGCTCATGGTTAGAATCAAATTCTAACTATAAACATTCTGTAACAATTGATGGGTTAGAACCAAATTCAAAATATACTATTATAGTAAAACAAGGAAAAAAAACTCATACTTCTAAATTTGAAACTTTTCCAGATCGTAAAAATTGGGATGAATTATCATTAATTGCCTTTTCTGATACTGAAACGGAACCATATGGGGCATTAGAGCATCGTGAATGGGAATTGCATACAGTAAATCCTTATGCTCCAGGTTCAGAGGAACGTCCTGGTGAAAGATCTGCTTTTGATAAAAAATATGGAAATCAAGCCCGCAATGATATGTTTTTAGTACGTTATCCGTTAGATCAACAAACTGTTTTAAATGAAAACCTAGCTCATATTGAAGCAGCTGACCCTGAGGCGTTAATTATTGCTGGTGACTTAGCACAAGGTGCAGGATACCAACCTGCCTGGGATGAGTTTTGGCGGCACTTTGCAGGTGAATTTACAGATATAGCTACGAAAACACCATTATTACCTGCTTTAGGAAACTGGGAAACTTATGCAGCCATTAATGGCGGTTATGGAAGTGATGAAGATCGTACACCAGCAGTCATTTCTCGTAATAAGTACCATGATTACTTTGATACTCCTGGTGATGCGGAAAATCCTCAGTATGAAGATTCATATTACCGAACGGATATTGGTCCGATTACACTATTAACATTGGACTCAACTAATGGAATTCCTGATGAATCAACCAAAACAAAGACTTTTACAGGTACAGTATACAGTGAAAATGACTCAATTTTAAACGAATCAGTATGGGCAGGACAAGGTGTGGACGGTGATCCGTACATTACTACTGATACACAAGGTGAATTTACAGCTGAATCTTATAATAGTGCTTACACAAACCTTTTCAAAGGTACAACATCCGAGGGTTCAGATTTACCAAACTTTAATCCAGGTACTGCTCAATACAAGTGGGTAGAAGAACAATTAAAAGATGCACGTGAAAAAGGGCAAATCATTCTAGTGCAATTTCACCATTCAGCTTATTCAAGTGGTGTTCATGGTGCGCCACCAAATCATGAAAAAGCAGACAATCAATCTGGTGTGGCAATGCGCGTATATTCACCTATGTTTGAAAAATATGGTGTAGCTACTGTTATTTCTGGACATGATGAAATGTTTGAACGTAGCTGGGTAGACTTAGATGGAGACGGCATGGGTTTTCATTCTTATGACGTGGGTGTAGCTGCTGACGGTTTACGTGGAGAAAAGATGATTAAAGATGAGAACGGTAATTATGTACCGCAAGATTATAATACTTACACTCAATGGAGTGCAAATCAAGATGAGCCGGAATTTTGGCAAACGAATGAAAATGGAGTAAAACACTTAATTGATGGTGGTTTACATTACGGACATTTACAAATGGACTTCGTAAAAACTCCAGAAGGTGCGGAATTAACATTATCACCAGTGTATATCTTTCCAATCCTGGATGATAACTATGACTTAGTTCGTACAGAACGTCGTGTATATGATGATGTTCAAAAGATTAATTTTGATGAGATGGGAAATGTAATACAAAGCCTTAAGTAAGAAGATTAAGGCGTGACAGTAGTATATAGAATGGGTGATTTTCAATAAAAATAATAAATTAATAAAATAACTATAAGTACAAGTTCCAAAGAATTACCACATACGATAAAAAACAGCATAGGTTAACAACCTACTGCTGTTTTTTTAGTTGGTGAAAAAGGAACCGTCAAGGGAAGTGATTAAGAATCATATACCTTTTCCTTACCATCAGGTAACACTTCCTGTACTTTCATAACATCTTATAGGCTTCGAAATTAATGCATTGCCCATTTTTTTATTCAATAAACAAGCATATTCTCTTCAGGTGAGTCTTTTATTTCCTCATTGCCTTTGTTAGTTGAAAGAAGTCAATGATGATCGAAGATTTTAATTCATCTACTAAGTAGACCTTTTTCGTATAGGGTCAATTTTTTAGATAAAAGTTCTTCCATTTCGTCGATTTGTCCATCACTTAGTAGTGGTCGGGGTCATTTAAAATAGTCGTATTCTGCATGTTTTAACAATTTAACGTGTTCAGGCAGGAAGAAGGCGCTTTGCCATTTCATCATTTTTCGGTCTCTAATCAAGTGGATCATCCCTTTCTTTATCTATATAAGTATTATAGGAACGTTTATTCTGTTTATTCAAGTGAAATATTGGCTACCGACAATCAACCATTTCGGACGGCAGCACTAACGGACAGTTCCGATAGCAGCTAATGCTTTTCGCCTTTCCATACGTCAATTCGGTATTTAATAGCCCGATAACTACGGTCTGTACGTCTATCGCCTACATGTCGTAGGTTCCTGATAAAGTTTGATAATTTGTAAAAAAGTTCGATAATTTATAAAGTTTGATAAAAACCCTGTATTAATAGGGTTTTTCTTTTGTTCCTTAAACTCAAGCTGTAATGTTCAACTAAAGGCCCGATTATGGAATAAGGCTTATGAGGATTTCTAACAAATGTTATCTTTAAATAATTGATATACTGGTTAAAATATCCAAAAAAAGTATATATAGGGGAGACTTATGGAGAAAATTAATTATTCTATTGTTGATGTATTTGCAGAAGGGAAATATACAGGAAATCCACTCGCGGTTTTTAAAAATGCTGGGAATATTTCTGATAGTGAAATGCAACAAATAGCCAAAGAAATTAATTTTTCCGAAACTACTTTTATCTTGTCTAATTCAAACAAGAAATTCAAAATAGAAGTAAATATTGCTGTTATTATTAAAAAAAATTTGAAAATTCAATTACAAAGCTTAGTATGAAAATATTGGAACGTTCTTGGGATTTTTAATCATTTATTTATCATTGTATATTCGATCAGCTTCAGTGAAATCCGTTTGAAAATAACAGATAGATAGTTACTAGGTGTCTCTTTAGACAAAAATAATTGAGAGTAGAAAAAATTCAATCAAGGTAACCCCTAAAATTTCGCAATTGAATTACACATTCATTTGGGGCTAATTCAATTTGAAACTTATTAACGGGAACGGTCTTGAAGGATTAAAAAAGATTACAAGTAAATCAATTCATTTATTTTGTACTGGTCCACCATATTTCCTCCCAGAAGGATTTGGGATTAGTAGATACTCCATATAAAACAAATAATTTTTTCAGTTATCTTATTGTATTATCCTGTTACAATGAAGGGGAAATTAAGAGGTTTAACCACTTATAAGTTGAGAGATATAACCATGTTTTTCTCGTTATTAGTAATATATATAAAATATAGTTACTCTATTGCTACTATTTGATTTTTTAAATTAAATAAGTAGTATTGCAATGATTATAATCATGTTTTCAATCGAGTTTAGTTTTCAGTAATTAATGATAATCTTGAATAAAATGAACGAATTCTCTTACCATTGCTAACTCTAGAAGTTCTTCTCGATATAGGACTCGTGTTTTCCATACGATTGGCGAGCCTGTAGTATCACAAAGAAAAATTTTGTGTAACTGATCGTTTTTCTCTAATACAATACTGGGTGCAATACAATAACCTAATCCGTTTAGTACCATTCTTTTGGCTATTTCTACATTATCAACATTCATGTTGCTGATTGGAGGTGAAGAAAAATTTTCTTTCCACCAATTGTCTATGACCATTTCCAACGTAGGATCAGTCTTATAACTAATTCTTCGCATAGAGGGAAGATCTTTTAAATCAATTTTATTATACGAAAGAATTGTGATGTTTTCTTCTGTAATTGTTTTTTTATTACTAGGCCAGCTATGATCGCCTCTCACAATCCCAATATGTGCATCTTGTTTATAAATAGATTGAATCACGTCAATGTTTACACCGGTATTTACATGAAATTCAACTTTAGGGAACCTTTTATTAAAAGCTTTTAGTACTTGAGGCAGTTGATAAAAAGCAAAAGTTCTTGAGACACTTAATCGTAGTGTTCCGCGTACTTCATTTCCAGTATTCCACAGCAATTCTTCCATGTCTTGTTGTTGTTTAAGCATATTTTCCGCATATTTAACTAACAGTTCTCCTTGTTCTGTAAAGTCAACGCCTCTTCTTCCTCGATAAAATAGTTTAATGTCAAATTCCTTTTCAATTTGTTGTAATCGGTATGTTAATGTAGGTTGAGAAATATAAAGGCGTTTAGCTGCTTTTGTTATATTTTTTTCTGCGTAAACCATCTGTAAAATAAGCCAATCTCTTTTATCCACGTGGTGATTTCCTTCCTTGAAATAGAAAATATCTATCGACTTTTATAGAAATTCAATATTTTATTAATTTCAATAATTATAATACATTAATTTTATACCATTGTAACTTTTACTTTCAGATCGTTTTCAATAACGCTTTTATTCGTCTTTTTATTGAAAACCATTTGAAAGCGAATTCAATACTAAATCAGGAGGTAGTAAATTGTCAGAAGAAGATTATAGAATTGGGCTTATCCATGCGACGGTGAACTCAGTTCAGCCAATTTTAGACGCGTTTCAAGTTCATGCGCCACAAGTTACACTAGTGAATTTTATGGATGAAAGTCTTATTTTTGAATTAAATGAAACGGGAACTGTTACAAAAAATATGGCAAGGCGATTATTGAATTTGGTAGAAAAAGCAGTGATGAGTGGTGTTGATGGAGTTCTACTAACTTGTTCTTCTTTTACTCCAGTCGTCTCGGAAATTAGCCATTTATTTGATGTACCAATGTTAAGTGCAGATGTAAGTATGTTAGAAAAAGCGGTTGATATGGGTACTCGGATTGGTGTCATTGCTACAGTAGAAGCGGCCGGTCCAACGACAACGGCATTATTGGAAAAAATCGCCTCGAAAAGACAGAAGGATGTCACGTTTAAAACGGTGATTATTCCAGATGCATTCAAGGCATTACAAAATGGGGATCGAACAAAACATGACAAGTTAATCCATCAGAAGGTACAAGAGTTAGCGAATGATTGTGATGTCATCCTATTTGCTCAATTCAGTATGGCAAGAGCATTGGAAACACTTGATATGACGACAACACCACCAATATTAACAAGTCCTGAAATTAGTGTGAAGTCGATTGTCGCTAAAATATCAAAAAAGGAGATTGTAATATGATAAATGTTGAACTAATGAAAGTGACTTCACTCGTCGATGGCAGGGCTGTTACTCAAATAGAAGAAAAGACG
Organism: Metabacillus herbersteinensis; assembly: GCF_042433335.1. Classification (NCBI taxonomy): domain Bacteria; kingdom Bacillati; phylum Bacillota; class Bacilli; order Caryophanales; family Bacillaceae; genus Metabacillus; species Metabacillus herbersteinensis. The sequence goes on along the minus strand of NZ_JBHLVO010000040.1, from coordinate 9,370 downwards.
ATGGATGTGATCAGCCCATTCAATGGAGAAGTAGTCGGAAAAGTAAACTTAGCTTCAAAAGAAGATGCTAAAAGAGCGAACAAATCAGCACATCGAGTTTTTCATGAGACGATAAAAAAATGCCGGCTTATCGTAGGTCTGACATTCTTCGTAAAACATCTGATTTATTAGAAGAAAGAACTGAAGAATTTGCAAGAATTCTTATCTTAGAAGCAGGAAAACCAATTCGTGATGGGAGAGGAGAAGTAGGACGTGCAGTCCAAGTCCTTCGTTTCGCGGCAGATGAAGCGAAAAAAATTGAAGGTGAGCTTGTGCCTATGGACGCAGCAATTGGCGGCGAAAATCGAATCGGTATGGTTCGTCGACATCCAATAGGTGTTATATCTGCCATAACACCATTCAATTTCCCGTTAAATCTCGCTTTGCACAAGCTGGCTCCTGCCTTTGCTGCAGGAAATACAGTCGTCTTAAAGCCAGCAAGCAAAACACCACTTTCTGCATATATGCTCGTTAAACTTTTTGAAGAAGCAGGACTGCCAGAAGGGGCTCTAAATTTAGTCATTGGAAACGGTTCGGAGGTAGGAGATGTTTTAGTAACTGATCCTCGCATCAGCAAGGTAGAACATCAAACAAAAAGTTCTGCGGGAATCAATAAATTAGGAAAAAAAGTAAAGAACAAAGATTTTACACTTTTCCATCGAATCATAGGAATCATTGGATTAAATCAAGCTGCTGTTACAAATTTAAGAAGCCAAAATCAATAGTCTCTTGCTTTGTAGAAGGAGTTTAAAAAGTATTGATTGAATTCACTATTCTTCACTATTCTTATAGCCGAGATTCAAAATATTACTTAATTTTTTTAAATGTGTTCTAAGGAGTGGTAGTTAATGAAAAGGACTTTAGCGCAAGCTGTCGTAGAAATAAATCAAACGGCAAGCAGGTTTGAATCAAGTATCGTAATAATTACAGATGATAAAATGATAGATGCGAAAAGTATGTTGGGCTTATCTTTTACCATCCTTAATTCTAAATCATTCAAACTAGAAATCCACGGACAAGATGAAGCGGATGCAAAAGCGGCGATAATGGAAGTGTTCTTGAAAAATAGTCTTCCTGTGGAAGTTAATAAATAATTAACTATAATTAAATCCTTTTTCTCTATACTAAACTCCTATGCCATAGAAAAATTTGATGATATTACATCAATAAACAATATTTTATTAATTCCTTAAATTATAATACATTAGTTACAGAGTTCAATTATTTTAATTGAACAAAAATATGAAGTTATTACGTATAAATAAAATTAATTTAGAAAGGGTTGTTGAATAAATGAAATCTTATAAATTAGGTGTCTTACATGGAGATGGAATTGGTCCTGAAATTGTAAGCGCTACTGTTAGCGTTTTTACAGAAGCAGCTAATAAAGTTGGAGTTGACATTGAATGGATAGAGCTTCCAATGGGATGGGAAGGAATTAAAATACACAACGAGCCACTTCCCGAGGTAACTACAAATGCGTTGAAAAACACTCATGGATGGATTCTTGGTCCTCATGATTCTGCTGCTTACCCGCCTGAGCATAAAGTGAAACTCAATCCAAGTGGAGCACTTCGCCATACACTTGACTTATTTGCAAATATTCGTCCAGCTAAAACAATGCAAGGCATTAAAAGTGTAGTGGGAGAAGCAGATTTGGTGATCTTCCGTGAAAATACAGAAGGATTTTACGCAGACCGAAACATGTTTTCCGGTCATGGAGAGTGGCAAATTACGGAGGATGTGGTCGTTACATCGGGTGTATTTACAAGGAAGGCTGCTGAACGAATTGCGCATGCAGCATTTAAAATGGCCATGAAACGCCGTAAAAAAGTAACAATTGTTCACAAAGCGAATGTTCTCCGGTTAAGTACAGGTTTATATTTAAAGGTTTGCCGTGAAGTGGCCGAGCAATACCCAGAAGTAATGGTAGACGATTACCATATCGACGCAATGGCTGCTCACTTAGTCCGTCGAGCAAAAGACTTCGATGTAATCGTAACAGAAAATATGTTTGGGGATATTCTTTCAGACTTAGCAGGTGAACTTGTAGGGAGCCTCGGATTGGCACCTTCGATCAACTCAAATGAAAATCTTGCTATGGCTCAGGCAGCCCATGGTTCTGCACCAGATATTGCAGGCCTAAATATAGGAAATCCAATTGGCATTATGCTTTCAACTGTCATGTTAATGGATTGGCTCGCTGAAAGACATGAAGATCCAAAATTAACGGAAGTAGGAAAACTTGTAGAGAATGGAATTAAAAAAGCTCTGGAAGATGGAGTAAAAACGGGTGATTTAGGAGGCAGTGCTTCTACTTCAGGATTTTCTGAAGCTATTATAGAGAGAATTGACAGCGCAGTTTTAAAGTAAAATCCAATCCAAGTACAATTTCGGTTTTAAAATGAAATTGTACTTGGATTTTTATTAAAGAAAAGGGTGTTTTTATGGATATAAAAAAAGAACTCAGAGAAGCAGGGCAATATCTTAAATCAAATCAATTGGCTTGGGGAACATCAGGAAATATTAGCGCCATATCAGATGATGGCCACATGGTTATAACAGCATCAGGAACTTATTTAGCAAATTTAAACGATGATGATTTTGTTATTTGTGAAATTGCAACAGGAAACTATGAGGGTAGACGCAAGGCATCAAAAGAAACACCAATGCATACAGGAATTTATCGACAACGTGATGATGTTAAAGCAGTATTACATTCATCACCATTTTATACAACTCTTTTTGCATGCAGTAATGAAGAAATTATTTCTAAATTATTTATTGAAACAATGTACTATTTAGAAAATATTGCTTACGTTGATTATTTTCATCCTGGAACTCAAGAACTAGGGGATGCAGTGTCTGAACAGGCTGCAAAAGCAAATATTATTATATTAAAAAATCATGGTGTAGTAGTTTATGATGATTCAATATCTGAAGCAATTATGAGGTTAGAAACTTTAGAAATGGCGTGTAAAATGATATTAAAAGCAAAAGAGTGCAGCGTAAAACTCAATCATATTCCTGATACTGTAGTAAAAAGCTTCTTGGAAGAATCAAGATATAAGCCAAGAAAGAATATAAAGTGATTGAAGGTAGGCTTGAAGAATTGCTTATGGTAAGAGCATGAGGTATTTTTCCGAAAAGTTTAGTACCTATTTGAACAAATGATGAGATGAAGCTAATCTTTATCCAAACCAAAGTATTCACATTGTTAGGAATGAGGGGAAAATCGTGATAAAACTTATAGGTGTTGTCGCAGATGATACGACTGGTGCTAATGATATCGGTATTATGTTTAGAAAAAATCATTACACTACGAAAGTAATTACATTTGAAGAGAATATGCAGATTAAGAAGGATTCTGAAGTGGTTATAATTGATACAGATAGCAGGCTTGATCCACCTGATGTAAGTTATAACAGAGTATATAACGCTACTAAAACATTAGAAAATATAGGCTACACATTGTAAACCAGCTAATAGTTTGTCAACATTTTTCAATAAAAACTTAAAGTATTTCATGCTAAACTAAATTTAGGCATGCCAAATTAACAGGAGGGAATGTCTCTAACGTTTATCGTTCGGGAGATACTGTGCGCCGAGAATTAAAGCCAGAAAGTCCCAAAATTCATAACCTATTAAAGCATTTGGAGAACAAAGGTTTCAGTTATGCACCAAAGTTTTTAGGTATTGATGAAAAAAGAAGAGAGATATTATCATTTATTGAAGGAGAAGCTGGTAATTATCCTTTAAAAGAATACATGTCGTCTGATGATGTCTTAATAGAAATAGCGAAAATGCTCCGTCATTATCATGATTCTGTGAGTGATTTTTCAGTTGATGATAGCTGGCAATCGATAGATAACACCCCCCAACAATTAGAGATACTATCCCATAATGATTTTGCAATATAACAACATTATTTTTAATCATGAAAGACCAATAGGAATTATTGATTTTGATGTTGCTGGACCTGGTCCAAGACTTTGGGACATTGCTTATACTCTTTATACTTGCGTCCCCTTAAGTAGATTTTATCTTTCTGAAACAGGTGAGAAAGTTTATTATAATTCATTACAGCATGCTAACCGTATAAAACAAAGAGTTAGATTGTTTTTTGAATCTTACGGTGAGGGAATAGAAGAAGATTATTTGGAAATGGTATTGCTACGATTAGAAGGGTTATGTAAAACAATTACAAGAAAAGCCAGTGAAGGTGACATTGCTTTTCAAAAGATTATAGATGAAGGGCATCTTGAACATTATCAAAATGATATTAAATTCATTCGTGAACATGGAAAAGAGTGGACTTAAGGGTAGGTTTTTGTTGAACTAATGGGTAGCGATTGCTGAAAAAGGCAGTCGCTTTTTGTGTTAAAGAAGCATTTTTTTCTATTAGAAAGGAATGTTTTTGTTTATAAGGATATTTTATACAGAAATGAAAATATTAAGAAGCGAAAGGAGTGTTTATTATGCTATCAAAAAGACATTTGGCTTTTAATATTGCAATGATCGTGTTTCCTTGGTTATCGGTACTTTTTTTAGGAAAGCGTAATATAAAACGCTTTTTTCCAGCAGCGTTAATAACTATAATTTTTGAAATGATGAACGCTAAAGTTGGGCAAAAGCGTAAGTGGTGGGTCTTCTATGATAATCGGAAATCATTTATATCAAATGAACTGCCTTTTAGTGTAGGTCCATTTATACCAGGTTCCATGTGGATATTGAAATTTACGTATGGAAACTTAAAAAATTTCCTTTTGCTTAATGCTGCTGTAGATGGATTTTTTGCTTTTATCTTAACTAAATTTCTCGAAAAAGTAAAAATAGCAAGGCTAGGGAGATTAAATGAGTTTCAATTTTTTATATACTTATTTTATAAAGTGGTTTTATTATACAGTGCTCAATACTTTGTGGAAAACAAAAGAAACTTTACTAATGCAAATCCAGAAATAAATTACTATGATTAAGCTTTTTCAACAAACGGGTGCTTTTCTTCAATAAAACAACATAACTCATCTTCCACAATCGGGCGCATTTCTAGAACAAGAAATGCGCTCTTCTTAATGAATCGGGCGCTTATCCGGAACAGGTAAACATTCTTATTTTAAAGGCTGTTTTCTAAAAGATTGTTGCTCTCAAGATAAAACTAACCACTTGTATTTAATGGTGAAATATAAGTGTTCTTACTTTTCAAAAACCCTATTTAAAGGGTTGGTCCAAAATAAATTGTTTGAATTTCTGAGTAGCTGGAGATAAATATCTTCCTTGTACCCAAGCTGATCCGATCGTCCTTTGGCACCTCTGATTCTTTATAGGAATCTGTGTTAATTTACTTTTATCTGTCCCTTTTAAATTGGGTAAAATGGATATTCCTAAACCAGCAGCAACGAGTCCAGCCACTGTATTCGCTTCTTCTCCTTCGAATGTCATTTTAGGGGTGATCCCTGCTCCATTAAATAGCTGATTGATGATAATTCGGAGAGAAAACCCTCCTTTTAAATGAATAAAAGGTTCATCCGCAATTTTGTCTAAGGTTATGTCGCTAGAAGGTTGATGCACTGGTATTGGATTAGATTATCAGCCTTAGTTAAAAGAATCAAAGTGTTTCATATAGGTCGTTCCACAAGACTAAAAGAAATTAGGGCAAATAGACAGCTTGAGTTTTTATCAGATTTGGAATAAAACTACTAATTTAACTGGATTTTCTGATGTTGTGGTAGATATTCGTGAACAGTTACTGCGCAGGAAGAAACAATTGTTATTGAAGATGAACTCGGAATTGAACATCCAACTTACTAAATAGATATAAAATCAAATGGCTTAGTGAAATGCTAATTACTTAAGCTGTTTTTCCATGAAGTAGCTAAAAAACTCACACCTTTCTGAATTTCGTCCAGGGATGGTGCACCATATCCTAGCATAACTTGATGACTTGGCTTGTGAAGCTGATACATTTTTGAAACGGCATCGATTTCAACTCCCCTTGACTTTGCTAGCTCTATAGATTCATTTAATCTTTCTGGTAATTGAACAATGATATGTAAGCCTGCTGCATCGCCCATGACCTCAAATTCTTCTCCTAAATGTTTAATTATGCTTTCAATTAAACAGCATCTTTTTGCTCGATATAATGTTCTCATTTTTGCTATATGTGCCGAATAATGTCCTTCTGCCATAAATTTTGCGACGACTTGCTGATCGATTCTTGAAACGGTAGATTTTTGATAAGTATTGAACTCTTCAAAGTCCGATTGAAGAGATGTTGGCATAATAAGATAACTCATACGAAGCGATGGTAGCAATGTTTTTGAAAATGTACCAAAGTAAAGCACCCGCTCAGATGAATCTAGATGGGATAATGTTGCAATTGGTGCCCCTTTGTAACGAAATTCAGAATCATAGTCATCCTCTATAATGTAAGCATCTTGTTTAATTGACCATTGTAATAACTGTATCCTTCTAGCTACGGACATAATTACACCGGTTGGATATTGATGAGCTGGTGTTGTATATAATAGCTTTATTGTCTCATTAGGCACGCAACAGCCTTCCTCATCTACAGAAATCGCATGACATTGTAGTTGTAATTGCTCAAAAACAGATCTTGCTCGAATAAAACCGGGTTCTTCTATTCCGATAGCTCTCCGGTTAAAAAACAGAGATACATTCATTAACTGTTGCTGAAATCCACTAAATATATACACTTGCTCCGGCTGACAAGCTAACCCTCTCGCTTGTTGTAAATACCGTGCAATTTCTATGCGTAACGAATATTCTCCTTGCCACGGTGCATTGCATCCGTTGAATTTATTAAGCTGTTTTCGATATAGTCGGTTCCATTGTTTGTAGGGGAAGACAGCTGCATCAACCTGGCCATTTTTAAAATTAATAAAATGCTCAGGTTGCTCCGTTTTCCTCAGAGAAGCCGTAGCATTCTCAGCATAGTACCATTCATCTTCAATTTCCGAAACAAAATATCCTTGTCGTTCAACAGAATAACTGTATCCTTCACTCTGCAGTTGTTCGTAAGCAATTTGAACAGTTATGATACTTATGTTTAATTGTTCAGCCAAACGTCGTTTGGCAGGAAGCTTAGCATGAGCTAATAGCTTTTTTTCTAAAATCGCTTGTCGAATTTGTTCATAAATTTGCATATACTTTGTTTTATCATCCGTTAGCAGAATTTGAAGTTCCATCTTATCATCCCTTGGTATTATGTTAAAATTCATTTTTGGTTATTTTTATCATATCAGAAATAGGGTTTAATATATGCAAGGAGTGATGAAATGCAAAAATTACAAAATAATGTTGTACAGTTAATCCCAATGGAACTTGAACATGTCGAAGGAATTTATGAAGCAACGCAAGATAAACGTATATGGGAGCATATGTCTGTTGATTTAACGGAGAAAAGTCGCGTACTTAAATATGTTCAAGATGCCTTAGAAAAACGTGAGCATGGTACTGATATTGCGTATGTGATTGTAAATAAAAAAACAGAGAAAATAATTGGTGCTACTTGGTTTCTCGATATTTCAAAACAACACAAACGACTTGAAATCGGATCAACTTGGATTAACCCTATTTATTGGCGAACAAATATCAATACGAATTGTAAATATTTATTATTGAAATATTGTTTTGAAGAACTACACCTTAAGCGTGTACAAATAAAAACAGGACATGAAAACTTCCGTTCACAAAAAGCGATAGAACGGATTGGTGCGGTAAAAGAAGGCATTCTTCGAAATCATATGAACCAAAAAGAAGGGATAATTCGTCATACTGTCCTGTATAGTGTATATTAAGGAAGAATGGGCCAAAGTGAAAAAGCATTTTGAAGAACATTTACTTAATTAAGTGACACAATTAGTTGAAGTATGTTTAATTTCTTATGTAACAATTGGGGCTATTTTGCAATATCAATACACAACTACTACAGAATGATATTCCGTTATAGGGTGCGTTAGTTAAACAAGAAATTAAATTAGGACTACACATTTTAGATATGTCTAATATGTGTAGTCCTTTTAATATCAACTGTTACGCTAATCTAACCTAGATATAAAAAAGTGGCGTTTTTATTTGTTTTTTGAAGGTGATTCATTGATTTTGTCGTATTTTTAATAATTGGTAGATTATTTCTAAATATATAGCAAAAAATGGAGGAAAAATCACATGTTTAAGAATTGGAAAAAAGCACTAATGGCTGGAGTGATCAGCTTATCCTTGCTAGGTACAGGGTACGTCGGTCACGACCTGATCTCCTCGCAAAATGTATCGGCTGAACCCGCATCAGAAAATGCACCAGGGCATTTGAAAAATGTTGAGACTTCCCAGCTTGATGAAATAATTGAACGAGGATACATTCGGGTAGGGATGACCGGGGACTACAAACCTTTTACCTATTTGAACCCAGAAACAAATGAGTATGAAGGCTTTGACGTGGACGCTGCCAAAGAGCTTGGCAAAGACCTCGGTTTGGAGGTAGAATTTGTCGCTACCACATGGCCTACGATGATGAAAGACCTGCAAGCGGACAAATTTGATATCGCTGTGGGCGGTGTGACTCGCAACACAGCCAGACAAAAAAGCGCTTATGTATCCCAAGGTTACCTTTCATTCGGTAAGGTGCCTTTGATTCGCAAGGAAGATAAAGACAAATATCTTACCATTGAAGATATCGACAAGCCTTCTGTACGCATCGGCGTAAATCCAGGCGGAACAAACGAAGTATTTGTCCGTCAGTATCTAAGCAATGCTAACGTAACTGTTGTAGAAAACAATCTTGATATCCCTCATCTTGTTGCAGAAGGTACGTATGATGTTATGATCACAGACACAGTAGAAGCAATGCTGTATGCTAAAGCTGATCCAAGACTGTATGCGGCTCTAACTGACAAGCCTTTCACAAACAGTGAAAAAGGTTATATGATCCCGCGAGGTGATTTCATTTATGCAAGCTACTTGGAAATGTGGATGGATGAAATGAAGCTCCAGGGAAAATTTGACGCCCTCTACAAAAAGTGGATGGAATAGAATATAGAGATGCTCCAAAAAAGCTACCCTTAATACTGCCGTGTCAGTTTCTAGGGAAGCTTTTTTTGTAAAAATAAAAACAGAAGAGTAAATTATTTCGCCTTTTTATTGTTTCACTAAAGGGCGCGCTTCTTTAAAAAGAATTGCGCTCTTTCTGTGTGCCAGGCATGTTCATCAACTAGACGATGGAAGTCCGTTATGGGCGTTGGGATATGCGAACCATTAGTCGAAGGCAAGGGTGTCCACGGTGACGTGGAATCTGAAGGAAGCCCTAGACAAATCC